>JBOHDU010000162.1:0-9195 GCA_050700615.1 Nocardioidaceae bacterium | reverse complement strand
CGATCATCCACACCATCGAGATCGTGATCTTGAGCATCGCGACGAGCCAGATCACGTTGGCGATCGTGGACTCGCTGCCGCCGTCGACGAGCCTGCCGAGCCACGCCGTCGTGGGGAAGTCGAAGGAGTTCGCGTGGCCGGGGTCGCCGCCGTACTGGGCCATCGCGTACTCGAGGCCGCGGAGCAAGATGATGCACACGCCCACCCCGAGGACGACCAGCTCGACGAAGTATCCCTGCCACATCCGGGAGCCGAAGAACCGGCCACGGCGGCCACGCACGCGCTCCTTCGGCCTCGTCAGCCGGTAGATGATGAACGCGATGATCGCGACGAGCATGACCCAGGTGACGACTTCGGCGACCCACTCGTAGAGGAAGAAGGTGCCGAGCCAGGGGATCGCGAACTGCGCGTCGAACAGCTGCCCGTACGCCGTCACCAAGGTGAAGAACAGCAGTCCGAAGCCGATGAAGACGAACCAGTGGCCAGCCCCGACGACGCTCCACTGCAGCATCCGGGTGTGCCCGAGCGTCTCTCGGAACATCGTCACCCAGCGTCGGCTCTTGGCGCCGGTGCGCCCCGCCACCGGCTTGCCGACCTTGACGACCGACACGATCTGCCCGACCGCGCGCGCGAACAAGGCGACGGCAATCGCGGTGATGGCGAGCGAGACGACGATCGCCAGGATCTGCATGGTGGCTCCTCGAGGGGCTGATCTTCGATTCTGGTGCGCCCGCGATGACAGGCAGACGCTGTGAGAGGCACCCTACTGGCCCGGCATCGCCGCACGTTGCCTCGTCGATGGCACGAGTCCGTCCCTACGAAAAGTGATGGCCGCCTTCCCGCGTTCGGGTGAAGCTGTCGCCTTTGGTGCGGCACAGCAGTTCCTGGGAGCTGGCTCGGACTCAGCGGCCGCCGAGGCGACGGCTGATCGTCGCGGCCGTCGTCTCGACGCGGGCGACCAACGGAGCCGGGTCGCGATGGCGATGCGGTTCGTAGGTGACGCCGACAGCGGCCGCCGGATGCCCGGTGTGGTCGATCACGGGGCTGGCGACCGAGTTGAGCCCCGGCGTCACGTCACCCTCCTCCACGGCGTATCCCCGCTGGCGCGTCGCCGCGAGCAGGGACGTCAGCGCGCCAAGGGTGCGGGGGCCGGAGGGCTGTCGGGTCACGAATGCGGTCCGGTCGGGGAACAAGGCCCGCACCTGTGCGGCGGGCAGCACAGAGAGGATGGCTCGGCCGGTCGCGGTGAGGTGGGAGGGCAGCCGCACCCCGACGTCGCTGACGAGCGAAGGGCGCCCGGCCGCGCGCTCCTCGAGCACGTAGAGCACGTCCCGCCCATGCAACACGGCGAGATGGGCGTTCTCGCCGAGATCGTCGACGAGCTCGGCGAGGGCGCGGCGGGCGATCCGTTGCAGCGGTGCCTGCCGGGCGTAGCCACTACCGACCTCGAAGGCCGCGATCCCGAGGCCGTAGGTGTGGTCGTCTTCGAGGTGGGCCACGAAGCCCTCGGCGATCATCGTGTTCAGCAGGTGGTACGCGGACGATCGAGGCAGCCGGAGCTCACGAGCGACCCGTTCCAGCGGAATCGGTCGCGGCTGGGTGGCCAGCAACCTCAGCACCCGCAGGGCGCGGGTGGCGGCCGGAACCTGCGCCCTGCGGTGGGTCATCCCCCGAGTCTAAGTCTCGGATCTGAGACACCATCGGGCGCACGCTACTGGTGCCGAGGCTCCTCGCGAACGTAAATGGAGTCATGACCCGACTCATGACCGACGCAGTCGAGGTGGGCGTTGGCCCGCTCGCCATCTCCGACGTCGTTGCCGTTGCCCGTGCTGATGCGAAGGTGGTGCTTGCCGACGACGCTGTCACCGCCATCAAGCGGTCACGAGCGGCTGTCGAGGTGCTCGCCGCGGCGACAACGCCGGCGTACGGAATCTCCACCGGATTCGGCGCCCTGGCCACCCGCCACATCCCGGCCGAGATGCGTGCGCAGCTACAGAAGTCCTTGGTGCGCTCCCACGCTGCCGGCTCCGGTCCCGAGGTCGAGCGGGAGGTGGTTCGTGCCCTGATGCTGTTGCGGCTCTCGACCCTGGCGACCGGCCACACTGGGATCGGTCTGGAGACCGCGCAAGCCCTCGCGGGTCTGCTCAACCATGGCATCACACCGGTGGTTCGCGAGTACGGCAGCCTCGGCTGCTCGGGCGATCTAGCTCCGCTGGCGCATTGCGCGCTGGTCCTGATGGGCGAGGGTGACGCGCACGACAGCGATGGCGTGCTGCGGCCCTCGGCGGATGTGCTCGCGGCTGCCGGCCTCCAGCCGGTCGCGTTGGAGGCGAAGGAGGGGCTGGCCCTGATCAACGGGACCGACGGCATGCTCGGCATGCTGGTGCTGGCGATCCACGATCTTCGCGCTCTGCTGCAGACCGCGGATGTGGCCGCGGCCATGTCTGTCGAAGGCCTGCTCGCCACCGATCGCGTCTTCGCCGCTGACCTCCAGGAGCTCCGTCCCCACCCCGGGCAGGCGCTCTCGGCCGCCAATCTTTCGGCGCTCCTCGCCGACTCGGGGGTCGTGGCCAGTCATCGTGGGCCGGATTGCAACCGGGTTCAGGACGCCTACTCGCTGCGTTGCGCGCCCCAGGTTCTGGGCGCCGCCCGGGACACCGTCGAGTACGCCGCGACGGTGGCCGGGCGTGAGCTGGCCGCTGCCGTCGACAACCCGGTGGTGCTCGGCGACGGCCGGGTCGAGAGCAACGGGAACTTCCACGGTGCCCCGGTCGCATACGTCCTGGACTTTCTCGCCATCCCGGTGGCCGACGTGGCCAGCATGTCGGAGCGGCGTACTGACCGGTTCCTCGACCCGTCCCGCAACTCCGGCCTACCCGCGTTCCTCGCCGGTGACCCGGGCGTGGACAGTGGCCACATGATCGCGCAGTACACGCAGGCGGCGATCGTCTCCGAGCTGAAGCGGCTCGCCAACCCCGCGAGCGTCGACTCCATCCCGTCCAGCGCCATGCAGGAGGACCACGTGTCGATGGGGTGGTCGTCGGCTCGCAAGCTGCGTAGGGCCATCGACGGCCTCAGTCGAGTGCTCGCCATCGAGATCCTGACTGCGGCGCGGGGGCTCGACCTTCGAGCACCGCTCAGCCCGGCGCCCGGGACCGGCGCCGTCATCGCGGCATTGCGCGAGCGCGTCCCCGGGCCGGGACCGGACCGGCATCTGTCCCCGGACATCGAGAGCGCGGTTGACCTGGTCCGCTCCGGCGCACTTCTCGTCGCTGCGCAATCCGGCCTGCGCACACCGCTGGCATGAGCACGAGTCGCGGTTTTGCGCCGCTCCTGCTGCCAGCGACCCGCGAGGTGCTGACATCCCCGATCGTCCCGCCCTGCCCAAGGAGAGCGAAATGAGCGAACCCCGCACGATCCGAGCGCCCCGCGGCACGACCCTGACGGCGCGGGACTGGCAGACCGAGGCTCCGATGCGGATGCTGATGAACAACCTCGACGGCGAGGTGGCCGAGCATCCCGAGGATCTCGTGGTGTACGGCGGATCCGGGAAGGCCGCCCGCGACTGGGCGTCGTACGACGCGATCGTGCGCTCCCTGACGGACCTTCGGCTCGACGAGACCCTGCTCGTGCAGAGCGGCCGGCCGGTCGGGGTCATGCGCACGCACGAGTGGGCACCGCGCGTGCTCATCGCCAACTCCAACCTGGTCCCGGACTGGGCGACCTGGCCGGAGTTCCGCCGGCTCGAAAGGCTCGGGTTGACCATGTATGGCCAGATGACCGCCGGGTCCTGGATCTACATCGGCACGCAGGGGATCCTCCAGGGCACCTACGAGACGTTCGCCGCGGTTGCCGCGAAGCGCTTCGACGGCACGCTGGCCGGCACCTTGACCCTCACCGCCGGCTGTGGGGGCATGGGCGGAGCGCAACCGCTGGCCGTGACGCTGAACGCCGGGGTCTGCCTGATCGTCGACGTC
This sequence comes from Nocardioidaceae bacterium, assembly GCA_050700615.1. Lineage (GTDB taxonomy): Bacteria > Actinomycetota > Actinomycetes > Propionibacteriales > Nocardioidaceae > JBOHDU01. The sequence continues at coordinate 5,218 of JBOHDU010000162.1, read as the reverse complement.
GACGAGAGCCGGCTGCGACGCCGGGTCGAGCACCGCTACCTCGACGAGGTCGCGGTCGACCTCGACGCGGCCGTCGACACCGCGTTGCGCTGCAAGCAAGAGCGCACACCCCGTTCGATCGGCATCGTCGGCAACGCCGCCCGGGTGTTCCCCGAGCTGCGTCGCCGGGGGGTCGAGATCGACATCGTGACCGACCAGACGAGCGCGCACGATCCGCTCGCCTATCTCCCCGAGGGCATCGACCCCGAGGACTGGCACGACTACGCCGCGAAGAAGCCGGAGGAGTTCACCGATCGCGCTCAGGCGTCGATGGCCAAGCACGTGGCGGCCATGGTCGACTTCATGGACGCCGGTGCCGAGGTGTTCGACTACGGCAACTCGATCCGCGACGAGGCTCGCAAGGGCGGCTTCGAGCGGGCCTTCGCGTTCCCCGGATTCGTGCCCGCCTACATCAGGCCGCTGTTCTGTGAAGGCAAGGGGCCGTTCCGCTGGGCTGCTCTGTCGGGTAACCCGCGCGACATCGCTACGACCGACGAGGCGATCCTCGACCTGTTCCCCGACAACGACCACCTCCAACGCTGGATCCGGGCGGCACAGGACAAGGTCGCGTTCCAAGGCCTCCCGGCCCGTATCTGCTGGCTCGGCTACGGAGAGCGCGACAAGGCCGGAGTCCGGTTCAACGATCTTGTCGCCACCGGGCAGATCGAGGCGCCGATCGTGATCGGACGAGATCACCTCGACTGCGGTTCGGTCGCCTCGCCATACCGCGAGACTGAGTCCATGGCGGACGGGTCTGACGCCATCGCCGACTGGCCGCTGCTCAACGCGATGGTCAACGTTGCGTCCGGCGCGACTTGGGTGTCGATCCACCACGGCGGCGGCGTCGGCATCGGCCGGTCGATCCATGCCGGCCAGGTCACGGTGGCGGACGGGACTGAGCTTGCCCGCGAGAAGATCCGCCGGGTGCTCACCAACGACCCGGGCATGGGCGTGATCCGGCATGTTGACGCCGGCTACGACCTGGCCGACCAGGTGGCAGCCGAGCGAGGCGTCGCGATTCCGATGCGCCAACACGACGCCTCGACCTGACCCGCACCTTCGAGGATCCTGACTTCTCGGAGCTCCCAGGAACCGCAGATGGGTTGTCACCGGCAGCGTTGCAGACGCTCGTCGCCGCGGTCCGGCGGGGTAACGTTCCTAGAGAAGGCTCGTGATCGGCTCGAAACCTGCGGTTTCATCGGCTACGGAGGCGCACCATGGGACGCTTGAACTCCGTGGATGGCCCTTCAGACCTGCGCTCACCGGCAGCTGAGAACTTTCCGGTCGCGCTGCGACTGCTGCCGGCGCGGCACCGCGCGCATCTGATGGCGATCTACGGCTATGCACGCTACGTCGACGATCTCGGCGACGAGTTCGAGGGAGACCGCACGAATGCCTTGAACCAGGTCGCCGACGACGTACGCCGGGTGTGCGCGGGCGAGCAGGCGCGCGACTCTGTCGTCGCGGGTCTGCTGCCCTTCGTGCGAGAGAAGTACGTTCCGGCCGACCCGTTCCTGAGGCTGGTCGACGCCAACCGGCAGGACCAGCTCGTGACCCGCTACCGGACCTTCGAAGATCTGGTGTCCTACTGCGAGCTGTCGGCCAACCCGGTCGGCGAGCTCGTGCTTCGCGTCTTCGACCAGGCAGACCCGGAGCGGATCGCGTTGTCCGACCAGGTGTGCACTGCGCTCCAGGTCATCGAGCACCTCCAGGATGTCGCGGAGGACCATCGCAACGGGCGGATCTACCTGCCGTTGGCGGACCTGGCGCGGTTCGGGGTCGAGCCTGCTGATCTCGGTCACGACCACGCCTCGCCGGCCGTACGGGTGCTCATCGACTTCGAGGCCGAGCGAGCCCGCGGCCTGCTCGACTCGGGCACCCAGCTCGTCCCCAAGCTGCGCGGATGGGCAAGGCTCGCCGTCTCCGGCTACGTCGCCGGCGGTCGCTCGGCGCTCGCAGGTCTTGGCGACTCGGGGCGCGACCCGCTTGCCGAAGCCGTGAAGCCCACGAGAGGACAGGTGGTCGGCCAGTGGCTACGGGGATTCGTGCGGAGCCCGCGATGGCTTTGACCTCCAACCTGGCGATCGAGTCGGCCTACGACCAGTGTGAGGCGATCACTCGCCGCGAGGCTCGCAACTTCTCCTACGGCATCCGGTTGTTGCCGGCGGCCAAGCGGCGTGCACTGTCTGCCGTCTATGCGATGGCCCGCCGCATCGACGACATTGGTGACGGCTCGATGCCGATCGACGCGAAGCGTCGCAGTCTCACCGAGCTCCGCGCCTTCCTTTCCGAGATCGACAGTCATCCCGAAGACCCGGTGGCGCTCGCACTGTCGGACGTGACCAACCGGTTTCCCCTACCGATGGAGTGCTTCGGGGAGATCATCGACGGTTGCGAAGCCGACCTCAGCGTGCACCGCTACGAGACCTTCGACGAGCTGGTCGGCTACTGCCGTTACGTCGCGGGGTCGGTGGGCCGGCTGTCGGTCGGTGTTTACGACCCGAGCGACCTGCGTTCGGCCATGCCCTTGGCCGACGACCTCGGGATCGCCTTGCAGATCACCAACATCCTGCGCGACCTGCGCGAGGACAGGCTCGTGGAGCGGGTCTACGTCCCGCAGGAAGACCTGAATCGTTTCGGTTGCACGCTCGACGTCGATGAGGAGGGAAGACTGCGCGACGACCCGGAGCGGTTCGCAGCGCTGGTGCGGTTCGAGGCCGACCGGGCTGACCGGTGGTACGAGCGAGGCCTGGCGCTGCTACCGCTGCTGGATCGTCGCAGCGCGGCCTGCACCGCCGCGATGGCCGGCATCTACCGCAGGCTGCTGCGACAGATCGCGCTCGACCCTGAGCCGGTTCGGTCCGGTCGACTGTCGTTGTCCGGACGAGCCAAGATCGCGGTGGCGGCCCGTGCTTTGATCGGGGGAAGCCCGTGAGTCGACATGGAGGAAGCGTCGTGGTCGTGGGCGGTGGTATCGCCGGCACCTCGGCCGCGATCGAGCTGGCCGACGACGGGTGGCAGGTCATCCTGCTCGAGGCCCGGCCACGGCTGGGCGGAGCCGTCTACTCGTTCACCCGTCACGGCATGACCGTCGACACCGGGCAGCACGTGCTGCTGCGTGCCTACACCGGATACCGCCGGCTGCTCGAGCGGATGGGCGTGGCCCACCTCGTGACGCAGCAGGACCGTCTCGACATCCCCGTGCTGCGCCCCGGCAAGCCGACCGTTCACCTTCGTCGCGCCGCTCACGCCCCGGCACCGTTCCACCTGCTGCCTACCCTGCTGCGCTACTCGCCGCTGTCCGCCGCCCAGCGGATCCGAGTAGGGCGGGCAGTCGTCGCCCTTCGCCGGGTCGACTACGACGATGAGCGTCGTGACCTCGAGACCTTCGGTGCCTGGTTACGCCGGCACGGTCAAGGCGACGAGGAGATAGCTGCCTTGTGGGCGATGGTCTGCGTTGCAGCTCTCAACATCGGCGTGGACGAGGCCTCCCTCGGGCTCGCGGCGCGGGTCTTCCGCACGGGGCTCCTCGACGTGGCCGACAACGGGGACCTCGCCATTCCCGAGGCACCGCTGTCGGAGCTGCACGACGTCGCAGCGCGGCGACTCCTCGACCGACTGGGGGTGCGGTATCGGCTCGGAGAGAAGGTCGTGGCCATCGAGGCGGGGTCCGGGCTACTGCTCCGGACCGCGACGGGCGAGCTCGAAGCCGATGCGGTGGTGGTCGCCGTGCCACACCGCAACGCGGCCACCCTGGTGCCCCAGGTGGCCGCCCCCGATCGGGACGAGTGGGCGCGGTTGGGCTCGGCGCCGATCGTCAACGTCCACCTTCGCTACGAGCGTCCGGTGACGACGCTGCGCTTTGCTGCGGTGCTCGATTCGCCGGTGCCCTGGTTCTTCGACCGGACGCACGCGGCTGGCTGCGACGGCCAGTACCTCGTCGTCTCATTGTCGGGGGCCGACGCCGATCTGCGCCGTCCGGCCGAGGAACTCATCCGGGTGCACCGCGACGCCTTGGCCGCGCTTTTTCCGGCTGCTCGGTCGACACCCGTGGCGGAAAGCTTCGTGACGCGCGAGCCACACGCTACGTTTAGGCAGCAGGCGGGAACTTTGTCACTCCGTCCGCTCACTGGGACGCGACTGCAAGGTGTCGTCCTGGCGGGAGCATGGACTCGTACCGGATGGCCCGACACGATGGAGGGTGCTGTGCACAGTGGTGTCGTTGCCGCGCGTGCACTCCGTGTTCCCGAGCAGGCGCGACGAGTGGAGGCTGCCACATGAAGGTGACCCGACCTCCCGACCTCCCGTCCCTCCTGCAGGCGCGCCGGCTGACCGAGCCGTGCATCCGCGCCGCGATCGACCGGCTCGACCCATCGACGCGGCAGGTGTGTGGATACCACTTCGGCTACTGGGATCGTGACGGGCGGCCCGTCTCAGGAGCCGGGAAGGGCGTTCGCGCAGCTCTGGCGCTGCTGTCGACGCGGGTGGCTGATGCGCCCGTCGAAGTCGGTGTGCCCGCGGCTGTCGCGTGTGAGCTGGTCCACAACTTCTCGCTCCTGCATGACGACCTGATGGACCGCGACGAGAGACGACATCACCGGGCGACCGTCTGGACCGTCTACGGCCAGTCCGCAGCGATCCTGGCGGGCGACGCCCTGCTGGCGCTGGCCTCCGAGACCTTGGCCGAGGCCGATTCGCCGCATACGGCCGCGGCCATCCGCCACCTCGGTTCGGCCACCAGGCAGTTGATCTCGGGGCAGGCCGCCGACCTCGAGTTCGAGTCGCGCAGCGATGTCAGCCGCGTCGACTGCGTGCGGATGGCTTCGGACAAGACAGGGGCGTTGATGGCTTGTGCAGCGTCGTCGGGCGCTGTGCTGGCGGGGGCCCCCGCGACCGTGATCGGGGCTCTCGACGCCTACGGTTCGCATCTTGGCCTGGCCTTCCAGCTCATCGACGATCTGCTGGGCATCTGGGGTTCACCCGACCGCACCGGCAAGCCGATCTGGTCAGACCTGCGCTCACGCAAGAAGTCACTGCCTGTTGTTGCTGCGCTGGAGTCGCGAACCGACGACGCAGATCGACTGCGGAGGTTGCTCGCGTACGACCAGGAGCTGGACGAGTCCCAGCTCGAAGAGGCTGCCACCCTCGTGCAGAAGGCGGGCGGGCGGGCGTGGGCCGA
>JBOHDU010000161.1:0-4820 GCA_050700615.1 Nocardioidaceae bacterium | reverse complement strand
CTTCAGTTCTGGCTGACCAGTGGTTCTGGCTGGCCAGGAGCCCTGGCCAGCCAGGAGTTCTGGCTGGCCAGGACGTCCGGCCGGCCCCGCGCTCGCTTCCCGGCACCGGCCCGCAGGCGTCCGCCGTAGCTCAGCGGCTGGCGAGCTTCCACAGCCCGCGACCGTGCGTGGCGGCGACGATGTAGCCGCCGCCTGGCGCAACCGCGAGCATGTTCACCGAAGCGTTCGGCAGCGCGCCGCCGAGCCGCTTCCACCGACCAGGGTTCTGCAGCGACGTGGTGTAGACACCGGCGTCCGTGCCTGCCACGAGCGCGCCGTGCCACTGCACGATCGACGACGTGGGGAGATCCGGGAAGTTGCCGGTGACGTCGGTCCAGCTGGCCGCGCCATCGGTCGACTCGAACACGTGTCCCACGCCTCCGCCCGGGACCCACTTCTGGGTGTAGCCACCGAAGGAGATGAACAGGTGTCCGGCGTCGCTCGGGTCGATCGAGATCGACGCGATGTAGCGGCTCGGCAGGTTGGCTCCGGCCACCCGGTGCCAGCTGCCGCCGAAGTTGGTGTCGATGCCGGAGTGGTAAACACCGCTGGAGTCCCGGTACTGCCATGCGGCGTAGATGACATTGCCGCTCGCCACGACGGACGTGATCTGAGCTCCGGTGTCGTGCACCATCTTCCAGTCACAGCTCGACGGAGTGCAGCTCGTCGACCAACCCTTGCCCTGGTTGTCCCAGACGTACTCGCCGCCGGCGACCCAGTGGTCGATGTTGTGGATGTCGGCCGAGTACGGCGCGATGAACATCGCGTTGGGGTCGCACGGGCTCAGCGCGTAGAGCACGTTGTCGCACGAGGGGTTGGCCGTCGTGTAGGACTCCGTGTTGCCGTCGGACCGGCCCGCATTCGCGGTGTGTGCCATGTTCATGTAGACGTACTCGTTGACAGCACGATTGCCGTGGTTGGGGTCGACCAGAACCACGCCGCCATCGCCGCCCATCGGGGCCACCATGACCCTCTTGCGCGGCAGCAACAACGAGGTGCCGTTGTCCTGCATGCCGCCCCACACGGCGTCGCCGCTGTGCACCTTGCCGATTCCCACCGAGTAGTACTGCAACGTGTGCAGGGTCTTGTTGTCGTCGGTCCACGACACCACGTTTCGCAACGATGCCTGACGGGAGTAGACGCCTCCGTCGTTGCCGAAATAGGCGGTGCCATCCCGCCCGAACGCCATCGCATGCTGGTCCGGGTGAGTGGTGTCGGGGCAGGTGTTGGTCGATGGGTCGATGGACCAGCAGGGCATCCCGAAGTTCCAGTACGGGCCGATGTTGGACCAGGTGCCACCGGAGTCACTGGACTCGAAGACCTCCTCGAGGCCCACGTAGATATGGCTCGGATCCTTGGGATCCACGGTGATGTACTGGTCGTACCAACCCTGACAGCCGGCGCATGCCGGGTAGGCGGAGATGGCCGCGAACGTGTCATGGTCGGCGATCATCGTCCACGGGCCGGCCGGGCCGTTAGTCGACTTGAATACTCCGTAGAAACTGCCGGCCCCAGCGGCCTCCGCGACGGCATACATGGTGGAGCCGTCGGGGGTGTAGACGAAGGACGTGCGGCCCATCCCCGAGGTCAGCAGGTCCCCCGTTGTCGTGACTTCCTGCTGCCAGGTCGCCCCGCCGTCGGTGGAGAGGTAGAAGCCGTTCTGTGAGCCCGAGCCGTAGCCCCCGTTGACGATCGTTGCCACCACGGTCTGCCCGTTGCTGCCCGGTTGGACCTGGACATCGGTGGCGAAGGAGCCGTCGGTGGCACCGGCGGGAGCCAGCAGGGTCTGCCAGGGTCCTGATGCCGTGGTTGCTGAGTGCCGGAGTACGCCGTGGTTGGTGGCAGCGTAGATGTGGCCGTGGCCGTCGAAGACGAGCCGGGCTGTGGTAAGTCCGAAGATCATGCCCCCAACGCGCTTCCACGAGTTGCCCCCATTGACCGAGCGGTAGATGCCATCACCGGGGTACTCGTCGCCGGACAGGTTGGCCTCTCCCTCGCCGACCCAGACTGCCCGGGTGCGAGGGTTGACCGCGAGCGCGCCGATCGAGAGGTTGGACTGGCGGTCGAAGACCGAGCGCCAGGTGTGCCCGCGGTCCTGGGAGACCCATACCCCACCGTCGGCACCGCCGGCGTAGACCGTGCGGGGTCCACTGGTCGCGAGTGCCGAGATGCGACCGGAGGTGAAGCCCCAGCCGCCCATGGAGTCCGACCAGACCGGGTCACGCCATCCAACAGTGTCGTTCTGGTAGGGCCGGTTGGTGAGCTCGCGCCAGGTTCCGCCGGCCCTGGGCAGCGCCATGCCCTGCTGCTGCCCGGCGTCGAAGGCGCGATCCGGGACGGTCAGGCCGGGCGCGGCCCGCATCTCGTTCCACTGCGCAGCAGCGGCCCGGATGTCCTGCGACTCCCCGCCGGCGTCGCCGCCGGGCTGGCCCGACAGTTCCTGCCGCTGCAGCTGTGTGCTCCGATGCCCCTGCAGGTGGTTGACGATCGCGGTCGGCCCATGAAGACCGTGGCTCCCGGTGGTCAATCCGCCCCACCCGACCTCGGCCGGAGCCACCGCCATGAGCAGGGCTGCTGGTAGGCCCAACGAGAAGATTGCCAACAGTGTCCGTCGTGAGCGTGCGCGCGCCATGATCGTCCCCTCTCGAAGCCCTGTCCGACGTCGCGACTCTCCACCCCGACACAGAAGACTGTCAATAGGCCGACCACCGCCCGCGACCAGTGGGCATCTGCCTGCACGAAGGGCGCCGAGGCTCAGGACTCGTGCACGCCGGGGGTCACGAACGGTGGCTTCGTCACGGTGAACGGTTGGCGACGTCCGCGTACGTCGACGTAGACGGTGTCACGATCGCGAGCCGAGGCAGCGAGCAGCGCAAGCCCGATCCCAACCCGTCGCGTCGGCGAGAACGTACCCGACGTGACCTCGCCGAGCGCTTCACCGTCGACGCCAGACACCCCCATGTGGGGACGAGGGATACCGCGCTCCTCGGCGACCAGGCCGCGCAGCACCCGGGCCGGCTTCGCCTCCCGCTCGGCGCGCATGGCGTCGGCACCCCAGAACGAAGGCTTGCCCCAGCCGACCGCCCAGCCGAGCCGCGCCTGCACCGGAGTGATCGACGGGGAGATGTCCTGGCCGTGCAAGGGGTAGCCCATCTCGGTACGCAGCGTGTCGCGGGCTGCCAGCCCCGCCGGCACAATCCCGTACGCCGTACCAGCCGTCATGATGGTGTCCCACGTGGTCAGGGCGGCGGCATCGGGAACGACCAGCTCGTAACCGCGCTCGCCCGTGTAACCCGTGCGACAGACCACCACGGGCGCGCCGTCACGCTCGAGCTCGACGAACGACATGTAGTCATGCCCGACCGGGTAGCCGGCCGCGGACAACGTGTCGTCGCTGTTGGTGCCCTGCACGGCGAGGATCGCGTAGTCGCGATGCAGGTTCTCGACCTCGATCCCACGCGGAGCCGAAGCCGCCAGCAGGTGCACCACCGCTGCGGTGTTGGCTGCGTTGGGGATCAGAAAGACCTCGTCCGGGCTGCGCAGATACTGGATCAGGTCGTCGACCACTCCGCCGTCGTCGTTGCAGCACAAGGTGTACTGCGCCTGCCCTGGCTCGATCTTCGCGAGGTCGTTGGTCAGGCAGGCGTTGACGTACGCCGCCGCGCCGGCTCCTCGAACAACCGCCTTCCCGAGGTGGCTGACGTCGAAGACACCTACCGCCTCTCGCACTGCCGTGTGCTCCTTGACGGCACCGCTGTACTCCAGCGGCATCGACCAACCGCCGAACTCGGCGAACTTGGCCCCCAGCGCGACGTGACGCTCGTGCAGGGGTGACGTGAGCAGCTCGGGGTCGTGTCCCATGGCTCGGAACCTATCCCACCGATTCGTGACCCCGGTGCCGCGGGCGCGCCCTCGCCTGACGGGTAGAGTCCCATTCGAACCCACCCCGACGACGAAGAGGGCGTTAGTGACCGCGATCAACCTTCGCAAGGCTTCGGCGGCGGCGACGCGTGGCGACGCCCTCGTCATCGGCATCCACTCCGACGGCGACTCGATCGTGGTCGCCGACGGGGCGGCAGACGTATCTCGTGCCTTCGGGCGAGGATTCCCCTCGACGCTGAAGTCACTAGGAGTGTCGCCGAAAGCCGGCGACGTGACGAAGATCCCGTCGAGCGGGGCCACAAAGTGCCCCGTGGTGGTGGTTGCGGGCCTCGGCCCTGCCGGACCGATCGACCTCGAGTCACTGCGACGCGCCGCTGGTGCCGCAACCCGCGAGCTAGCCGGCGCCCACACCGTCGTACTGGCGCTCCCTGCGGCCGATCCGGCGCAGGTCCGCGCCGTCTCCGAGGGTGCGCTGCTCGGTGCTTATGCCTACGACACCTACCTCACGAAGAAGCACGAGCCGGTCGGTGAGCTGGTGGTGCTGACCGGTCAGGCGCGGACGAAGGAGGCACGCCGAGCGCAGGTCCACGCGCTAGCCGTCGCTGAAGCCGTCAACTTCGCGCGCGACCTGATCAACAGACCGCCCAACGACCTCTACCCCGAGTCGTTCGCCGACTCCGTCAAGGCCCGCGCCCGCAGGTCGAAGGTGTCGGTCGCGGTAACCGACGAGAAGGCGCTCGAGGCCAACGGCTACGGCGGGATCATGGGCGTCGGCAAGGGCTCGATCCGTCCGCCACGTCTGGTCAGGCTCTCGTACCGGCCGGCTCGGGCCAAGGGCCACCTCGCCTTCGTCGGCAAGGGCATCACCTTCGACACCGTCGGCCTGCTCTCCCAGGAGC
>JBOHDU010000160.1:0-2564 GCA_050700615.1 Nocardioidaceae bacterium | reverse complement strand
GTTCTCCTTCGAGCGCTGGCGGACCGCCACCGAGCAGGCGCTTGCCGACGAGCCCATCGACTTGGACTGGTACACCACGCGCGAGCGTGAGTACGCCGAGGTGCTTCCCTGGGACCACCTCGATTCGGGTCTGGACAGGGACTGGCTGTGGGAGGACTGGCAGGACTCGATCAACGAGGTCGAGGTCGAGGACTGCCGCTGGACTCCCTGTTTCGACTGCGGAGTGTGCCCCGAGATGGACACCCAGATCCAGGTCGGCCCGACGGGCCGCACACTCCTTCCGTTGTCGGTGGTCTGACCGCCCTTCCAGCCGCCGGTCACGCCGTAGACGACTCCCATCATGATCGGGCCGGCAGCGGAGAGCAGGTAGCCGACGCTCTGCGTGAAGCCTGACAGAGCCGCGGTGCCGTCACTAGTGCGCGAGCGGAGCCCGATCAGCGTCAGCACCAGGGGGAAGATGCCGGTGCCGACTCCGATGCTGAGTGCCCACAGCCAGGGGAGGTGTGTCGGTGCCAGGATCAGCCCGATGTAGCCGAAGACGAAGCAGCCGCAAAGGCCGAGGATCAGCGGGGCCTGGTTGGTGCGCCTGACCACGATCCCGGGCAGCGCCAACGACGTCGGGATCGACATCGAGGTGGCCAGGCCGAGCAGCAGGCCGGCGCTGCTGGCGGAGTAGCCGGCATCCTGATACACCTGCGGCAGCCACCCGAAGACGCTGTATGCCTGGATCGATTGGATGCCGAAGAAGAGCGCCAACGCCCAGGCCAGAGGCGAGCGGGCCACGTCACGGAACGGGATCGACCCGGGCCGAGAGACAGCCGGTCGTATGTCGTGCCGGATGAGTGCAACCCAGGGGATCGCGGCCAGGACCGCCACGATCGCCCAGGCGGCCAGGCCACCCCGCCAGCTGCCCGCCGCATCGGCGATCGGGACCGTGAGCGCCGACCCGGCCGTCAGCCCGCAGGCCAAGGCCGTGGTGTAGACGGATGTCATCAGGCCGATGCGCTCGGGGAAGTGCCGCTTCACCAAAGAGGGCAGCAGGACGTTGGCGGTGGCCATGCCGGCAAGCGCCGGCACCGTGGCCGCGATGAACACGACCGAGGTCTGCGCCTCGGATCGGATCGCCAGCCCGGCGACGGTCACCAGCAGCGACGCGAGCATCACCCGGTGCGCGCCGAGCAGCCGGGCGAACCAGGGTGCGAGCCCGCCGAAGAGCGCGAAGCAGAGTACCGGGAGGGTGGTCACCACTCCCGCGGTCGTCGAGCTCATCCCAAGCCCGGCTCGGATATTGTCCAGCACCGGACCGACACTGACGGCGGCCGGACGAAGGTTGAACGAGAGCGCAACCATCCCGACGGCGATGAAGATCTGCTGACGGCGTGACGGCACGATCGGTCATTCTCCCGCTCAAGGCGTCGGCGGCGCCAGTTGAGGTCGGCGGAGCGGGAGCCGTGTCCGCGTCGCCCGGAGCAGAGGATGAAGGGCGGGTTGGTGTGGTGCACCCCCGCCGATATCGTCGAACCGTGCCCGAGCCACCTCGCGACCAGCCGGCCCAGCAGCCGCCGCCCGTGCAGCGACTTCGGATCCGCTACGCCAAGAGGGGCCGGCTCCGCTTCACCAGCCATCGAGACTTCGGACGGGCCTTCGAGCGAGCGGTCAATCGGGCCCGTCTCCCGATCGCCTACTCCTCCGGGTTCAGCCCGCACCCGCGAATCTCCTACGCCAACGCCTCGCCGACCGGCGCGGCATCGGAGGCGGAGTACCTCGAGGTCGGCCTGACCCAGGAGGTCGACCCGGCCATCGTGCACCAGGCGCTGGCCGAGTCGTTGCCGCCCGGACTGGATGTGCTCAGGGTGGTGGTCGCCGCTCCAGGTGCGCTCGCCGACCGGTTGCAGGCGAGCGTTTGGCAGATCCGGATGCCGGGCGCCTCCGTGCCCGAGGTTGAGGCGGCCACCAAGGCATTCCTCGCAACCGATCGCGTCGAGGTCGAACGGATGACCAAGCGAGGGCTGCGGACCTTCGACTGCAGATCGGCGGTCGTGTCACTGACTGTGTCGACGGGGAGCCTGGGTGCAGATGCGGACAAACGAGATCCGTGTGCGATACTTGACGTGGTAGTACGGCATGGCACGCCAGCCGTGCGACCCGACGACATCCTCGCTGGTCTTTGCGAGATCGCTGGCCTCACCGCTCCGGTTCCGGTTTCACAGATCCGGTTGGCGCAGGGGCCTCTCGATCCGGAGACCGGGCACGTGGGTGATCCGCTCGGTCCTGATCGCGACCTGTCCGGGGAAGACCCGGACGAAGACCGCTGATCGGCCAGGTGGCTCCACCCGGGTGGCTTCGAGCCGGGCCTGTCGCCGCCGCTCCCGCAGCACGGTCCTCGCGACTTCGCTATGGGGGTCAACCGCAAGCTTTGTGCTGAGGTCGGCAAGAAGCAATCGCCGATCAGCAGCGACCGATCGTCTCCGCGCGGCGCACTGCGCCCGGAGACAATGAAGGAGCAACATGCTCGACGACGAGACAACGTCGACACCAGAGTCAGATTCCACCACCCACGAAGC
>JBOHDU010000159.1:0-8755 GCA_050700615.1 Nocardioidaceae bacterium | reverse complement strand
GTGCGGCCTTGGGTGCAGGCGGCCGCCGCGGTCGGCGCGACCGTGCGATGGATCGACTTCGACCCCGGGTCGGGCGAGCTCACGGTCGACGACGTCGACGCAGTGCTCTCGGAGCGCACCAGGCTGGTCGCACTCACCGCCGCCTCCAACCTGATCGGGACGCGGCCGCCGATCGGTGACATCTCGCGGCGGGTACGCGAGACCGATGCGGTGTTCTACGTCGACGGCGTGCACAACTCCGCCCACTGCCTGGTCGACGTCGAGCAGCTCGGCTGCGACCTCTACGTGTGCTCCCCGTACAAGTTCTGCGGCCCGCACTGCGGCGTGCTCGCCGGGCATCCCGAGCTGTTGGCGACGATCCGGCCGGACAAACTGCTTCCTGCATCAGACGATGTGCCCGACCGCTTCGAGTTCGGCACCCTTCCCTACGAGCTGATGGCGGGGACCACCGCGGCGGTGGACTTCCTGGCCGGCCTCGTGTCGGGCGAGGGGACTCGCCGGGAACGGTTGGTGGCGTCGTTGGGTGCCCTCGAGGCGCATGAGGACGTGCTGCGGACCCACGTCGAGGAGGGGCTCGCGACACTGCCGGGTGTGACGGTGTACTCACGAGCCGCGTCTCGTACGCCGACGCTGCTGTTCACGATCGACGGGCATGCCCCGGAGGCAATCTACGAGCACCTGGCTGGACTCGGGGTCAACGCGCCAGCGGGCACGTTCTACGCCGTCGAGCCCGCCAACCGGCTGGGGATCGCTGCGACCGGCGGGGTCCGCGCCGGGCTGGCTCCGTACACCGACGAGTCCGACGTCGAGCGGCTCCTCGCCGGTCTTCGCGCGCTCTGACCAGCGGTGGTGCGGACCGAGCTCAGGAGCGGGCACCCCGGGTGACTCAGTGCAGCCAGCGGGTGGCGGCGGCGATCTCAGCGGGACTGGCGTCCGCGAACAGCTCGATCTCGCTCTCCCGGATCGCCACCAGTGACGTGAGCAGCTCGGGTCCCAACGCCTCGGTCAGCGCCTGGTCGGCCACGAGCGCCGCCACCGACTTGTCGAGCGATGTCGGCAGTCGCTCGATGCCGAGGTCGACGAGGGCTTTGTCGCCGAGCACGGCGGGGTCGACGTCGATCGGGTCGGGCAGGGTGGCTCTGTTGGCGAGGCCGGCCATGCCGGCCGCCAACAGCCCGGCCATCAGCAGGTAGGGGTTCGCCAGCAGGTCGAAGCACTTCACCTCCATGTTGGCGGCCCAGGTGCTACTCCCGGTCGATCCCGTCACCATCCGAACGGCCGCCTCGCGGTTCTCCAGCCCCCAGCACGCGTAGTCGCCGGCCCAGTGCGACGGCACCAGCCGCAGATAGCTCACCGGGCTGGGGCAGCCGATCGCCAGCAACGCAGGCAGTCGCGAGAGCACCCCGGCGGCGAACGCCTCCCCGTCGGCCGTCATCCCGACCCGGCCGTCACCGCCGGACATCAGGTTGTTCCGGTCGCGCCAGACACTGAGGTGGACGTGACCACCGTTGCCGACCCCGGCGACGTCGACCTTCGGCGAGAAGGAGGTGCGCAACCCGTGCTTCTCGCCAACTGCCTTGATCGTCGCGCGCACGAGCACCGAGGTGTCGGCCGCGTCGAGCGGGGACTCGGGCGCGACCGATACCTCCATCTGACCGGCGGCATACTCGGGATGAAACTGCTCGATCGCGACGTCTTGTCGGCCCAACGCGGTGATGAGTTCACGGCCGTAATCGGACAGCCCGATCAGCCGGGCCATCCCGTATCCGGCCCCGCTCACTGCCGGTGTGAACTCGTCACCAGACCCCTCCGAGACCACCCACTCGATCTCGAAGGAGCTCTTGACGGCCAGGCCGTGGTGGCTGAGGTCATCGACCATGCGTTGAAGCAGTAGTCGGCTGTCCTGAGGGTGCGGCTGCCCCGACTGCTGGTACCGGTCGGCCGGCGCCCAGGCCCAGCCGGGCTGCGCGGCGAGCGGGATCAGCCGCCGAGTGTCGGGGATCAGCCGCAGGTCGCCCACCGGCTCGGCACCGGTTCCCGATGCTGCGATCCAGTCGTCGAAGCGGAAGCGGTCGAAGCTGGGCGAGAAGCCGACTCCCCAGGCGGCCATCTGGGGTAGCCGGTTCAAGGGCACGGCCTTGACCCTGGTGATCCCTGCGTTGTCGACGTACGTGGTGGCGACCGCGACGACCCCTGCGCTCGCGAGGCCCTCGAGGAGCGCCTCCGCCTGGGTCTTGCGCGCTTCGCGGTCTGCAGCATCCACGGCAAATGTCCCTCTCTTGGCCACGAAATGGAGTCGCGGACGTCTCACCAGGCGGTGCCACTGGTGGACAGCAGTCCGCCGACCCCACCACACTCGGCATCGTAAGGGGTCAACAGAGTGCTCACCACTGAAGTAAGGGACGCCCATGGCCAGGTCGACCGAAGTGAAATCGGGGCTGCGGAAGAATCTGTCGGTGTGGCAGGCGGTGGGGATCTCGGTGGCGCTCATGGCGCCGAGCATGGCCGCGAACATCAACCCGCAGGGGACCGCCGGCCTCGTCGGCCGGGCCACGCCCTTGGCGTTCTTCCTCGCTGCGATAGCGGTGCTGCTGATCGCCTACGTGTTCGTGCGACTGTGCCAGTACTACCGGCACGCGGGTTCGGTCTACGTGTTCGCCGGGGCAACCCTCGGCCCCCGAGCCGGGGCCGTCGCTGGGCTCGGGCTGATGGGGACCTACATCTTCTACGCGCTGGTCACCTCGTCGGCCGCAGGCATCTTCGGGTCCGCGTTCCTCGACGACGTCAACGTATGGAACCACCAGCCGTGGTGGGCCGGCTTCCTGGTCGGTGGTGTCGCGCTGTTGCTCGCCCTGGTGCTGACGATCCTCCCGGCGCGTGGCACCACCACGTCGCTGCTGACGATCGAGGGCCTGACCGTGCTGCTGATCGTCGTCATCGGCATCGTGGCGCTGGTCAAGATGCTGGCCGGCACGGCGCCGGGCGACGCCCACTTCACCACCGCTGTCTTCGAGGTCGAGCCCGGGACAAGCTCGTCCACCCTCTTCCTCGGCATCATCTTCGGGCTGCTCTCGTTCGCCGGCTTCGAGGCGGCGGCCACGCTCGGCGAGGAGGCGCACAACCCGCGCCGTGACATTCCGCGGGCGATTCTCGGCACCGCGATCTTTGGCGGCATCTATTTCACGGTGATCACCGCGATCGAGATGATGGCCTTCGGCACCGGCAAGCACGGGGTCGCCAACTTCATCCACTCGCCGGCGCTGATGGGTGACATCGGCACGTCCTACATTGCGTCCTGGGTTGGGCAGGCGATCACCCTTGGCGCCGCGATCAGTGCGTTCGCCTGCTGCCTGGCGTGCGTGGTGGGCGCGGCTCGGCTGATGTTCGCTGTGGCCCGCGACCTGAGCTCGGCACGCAACCCGCTCGCGCAGACCAGCTCGTTCGGCACACCGGCTGCGGCTGCCGTCGTGGTCGTGGTGATCGTCGCGGCGATCGCCGCCATCTGCGCGGGCTTGTTCAACGCACACCCGTTCGACACGTTCTTGTGGAGCGGCACGATCGGGACCCTGATCCTGCTTGTCGCTTACGTGCTCGCGACATTGGGCTGTATCAAGCTGGTCTTCATCGACCGCCGCCTCCCGGTGCCGATGTGGCAGCTGGTCATCCCGATCGCCGCCCTCGCGATGCTGTGCTACACGATCTACCGCAACGTGTTCCCCTACCCGACCTCCGGTCCGGCGCGCTGGTTCCCGGTGGTCGCCTTCGGCTGGGTAGTGCTGGTCGCGGTGATCATGCTCCTCGTGCCGGGCTTGGCGCGCAGGCTGTCGTTCGGTCTCCAGCAGCTCGACCAGGAAGGCATCGAGGACGAGCCGGTGCGGGAGACTGTCTGAATGCCGTCACGCCCCGAGCAGTCTGCCCACTTCAACCCGCGTACCCGCCCCGTTGTCCCGCCGATCCACCAGTCCGTCACCTTCTTCCTCGACGAGCAGTCCTACAAGGACGTGCAGGCCGGTGGCCTCGACGAGATCTGGTACGGCCGCTTCCGCAACCCGACCGTCGACGTCGCGGCGAGCGAGGTCGCCGCGCTTGAGGGGGCCGAGTCAGCCTTCATGACGTCGTCCGGGATGGGTGCCATCGCCACGACTCTGCTCACCTTGCTGCGCGCCGGTGACCGGGTGGTCGCGGCCGCGCAGGTCTATGGCGACACTCGTGACCTGCTGGTGCGTGACCTTCCGGCGTGGGGGTTCGACGTCGTCCAGGTGGATGTGACCGACCTGGACGCCTGGCGGGCTGCCGTGGCCGGGGGGCGTACGACGGTGCTCTACGCCGAGACGCTCACGAACCCGCAGCTCGAGCTGGCCGACCTGGCCGCGCTGGCGGCCATCGCCCACGACTCCGGCGCCAGGCTCGTCGTCGACAACACTTTCGCCACGCCCTACAGCGTGGAGCCGCTGCGTCACGGTGCCGACGTCGTCGTCCACTCGGCGACCAAGTTCCTCAACGGCCACTCCGACGTGATCGCCGGTGTGGTGTGCGGCGACTTCGCGACGGTGCGCGACGTGCAGCGCCGAGTCGTCACGGTGGGCACCTGTCTCGATCCGCACGCGGCCTACCTCGTGTGGCGCGGGATGCAGACGTTCGACCTGCGGCTGGCGCGGGCCAACGCGACGGCCCGCGAGGTCGCTGCCGTGCTGGCAGGGCGGCCCGACGTGGTGAGCGTCCGGCATCCCTCGCGGCCCGGCTACACCTGCGCCGACACGGCCGGACGGCTGCTGCGACGCGACGCCGACGGGTCTGTACGTGCCGGCGCGATGGTCTCGTTCACCGTGGCCGGTGGTGACGAGCGGGCGCTCCAGGTGATGCGCGGACTCAGGGTGGCCTGCGAGGCGACCAGCCTGGGCGGCGTCGAGACGCTGGTCAGCACCCCGTTCAACTCCTCGCACTTCTCGCTGACCGCGGCCGAACGGCGTGCGGCACGCATCGACGACGGCATGATCCGGATGTCGTGCGGGGTCGAGCCGGTCGAAGAGCTCGTGGCCGACCTGGTCCAGGCCCTCGATGCGGTGCCCGCGTGACGTCAGGGACCGCAGCCGCCGCCGACGCCGAGGTGCCCTCGTACGTCGACCTGCCGCTGGTCGACCATCACTGCCACGGGGTGCTGCTGCGCGACGTGTCGCGGTCGGAGTTCGAGGGTCTCCTCAACGAGGCCTCCGGTCGGTCACCGCTCGGCACGACGTTGTTCGACTCGATGCTGGGCCTGGCGGTCCGTCGCTGGTGCTCGCCGGTGCTGGACCTGGCGCCGCTGTCGAGTGCCCACGACTACCTCCAGCGGCGGGGTGTGCTCGGCTTCGACGAGGTGAACCGACGGCTCGTCGGTGCCGCCGGAGTCACCGACTTCCTGGTCGACACGGGCTTCGAGCCCGGTCTCGTCTGCGCACCCGGGGAGCTGGCCCGAGTCGGGTCGGCCAAGGCGCACCAGGTGGTGCGGCTCGAGACCCTGGCGCAGGATCTGCTGGCCTCCGGCTGTCGAGCCTCTGACCTCGGTGAGCGGTTCCGGCAGCGGCTGGGGGAGGTCGACGCGGTAGCCGCCAAGAGCATCGCGGCGTACCGGGTCGGGCTCGCGCTGCCGTCGGTGGCGCCTACAGCCGACGAGCTGGTCTCGGCGCTGCAGCAGCTTCACGCCGGCACGGACGGGCGCTACCGGATCGCGCACCCGGTGGTCAACGGCTGGCTGGCCTGGGCGGCGATCGAGGCCGGACTACCGCTGCAGTTCCATGTCGGCTACGGCGACGGCGACCTTGACCTGGCCGAGTGCGACCCGCTGAGACTCACCGGCTTCCTGCGCGCGACCGAGGGGCACGGGGTGCCCGTGCTCCTGCTGCACAACTATCCGTTCCATCGCAACGCCGCCTACCTTGCACAGGTCTTCGACCACGCCTTCATGGACGTTGGGCTGGCGGTCCACAACACCGGGGCGCTGTCGGCCGGCGTGCTCCGAGAGGCGCTGGAGATCGTGCCCTTCGGGAAGCTGCTGTTCTCCTCCGACGGCTTCGGGCTGCCGGAGCTCCACTACCTGGGTGCGCTGCTCTTCCGGAAGGGGCTGTCGGCCGTGCTCGACTCGCTCATCGTCGCGGGGGATCTGGCCGACGCCGATGCGAGACGAGTCGCCGCCCTGGTGGGAGCTGCCAACGCCAGACGTGTCTACGGGCTCGGTGGCGATGGAGTTGCCGGGCAGTGACCGAGGGCGCATGTCCGTGCCCAGCCGTCGAGCCGCTTACGCATCTGGGACCTCGCGGCGAACGTCGCGAGCGGCCTTGTCGGTGCGGAGGCCCAGAAACCGCGGGTGACGCAGCCGGCCATCGGGGGTCCACTCGGCGAAGGAGACCTGGGCGAGCAGCTCGGGCCTGACCCAGTGCACGCCCCGCCTCGACGCCGCATCGGTGGGCAAGGAGCCGGTGTCGTAGGCGGTGGAGCTCTGGGTGAGGTCGTCGAGGCGGGCGCGTAGGTCGTCGAGGGTGGCGGTGTCGAAACCGGTGCCCACCCGCCCGGCGTAGGTCAGCGCGCCGTTGGCGTCGTAGTACCCGAGCAACAGGGCTCCGATGCCGACCCGGGACCCCTGCGGGTCGGTCCAGCCGGCGACGACGAACTCCTGGCCCGCCTCACACTTGAACTTCAGCCAGTTTCGAGTCCGACCCGGCTGGTAGGTCGAGTCAGCCCGCTTGGCGATGATGCCCTCCCATCCGCGTCGGCACGCCTCGCCGAAGAAGGCCTCTCCGTCCTTGTCGCGGTGCACGGTGAAGCGCAGCGGCTCCGACCAGTCGAAGAGATCCTCGAGCAGGCCTTTGCGGGCGCGCAGCGGCAACGTCCGGGTGCTGCGCCCGTCCAGGTGCAGCAGGTCGAAGACGTAGTAGAAAACGGCCACGCCGGTCGCCTTGGCACGCTCCGGGTCCCGCACGTGGATACGCTGTTGCAGCCGCACGAAGCTGGTCTGGCTTCCTACGAAGGCCACTACCTCCCCGTCGACCACGAAGTCGGGAGCCTGCTGCGCCGCGATTGCCGTCGCGATCTCGGGGAAGCCGGTCGTGATGTCGGAGCCGCTGCGGCTGCGCAGCCGGATCGTGCCTGACTCGCTGTAGGCCAGTAACCGCATGCCGTCGAGCTTGCGCTCGTAGACCCAGCGCTCGTCGGAGAACCGGTCCTTGGTCAGGGTCGCCAGCGCCGGCCCGGGCACGTTGGCGATCGGCTCGGAGCCGTCGGGGTTGCCTGGTGACCTGCTCCTGAGGGGAGTCACAGGACATTCCTACCTGACGACGGCTCTTCCTGCCCGCCCAGTGGACGACGTTCGACCGGCGGGCGTCTGGTCCGTCCGGCCCATAGGGGCGCCGAAACGCGGACACGCCCGGCTCCCGCGGCTAGCGTCGATTCCTAGCCATTTCGAGCGGAATCGGAGGGTTCATCGTGACCTCAGTCGTGGATCACCCGCTCGTCGGCACGCTGTCCACGTACGTCGGGGCGCCGGAGGCGGCGGAGGACCTGCGTCGGTACTTCCTCACCGGCACCACGCCCGGCTCCGGCACCGGCCGCTGGTTCGACCAGCTCGGTGGCGGCGGGGATGCTCCCGCGACCCGCGACGCGATCACAGCCGACGACATTCTCGCCCTCTTGGCGCTCGGCGTGGTGGTCCCGGTGCAGATGTCGTGGCTGTTGCTGCACGAGGAGACGGCGCACGTCACCTACTTGCTCGAGCAGATTCCCGCCGACGTGGACATCTGGGAGGTTGCCGACGAGACGCTCGCCGCCGGCTCGCCCCTCGAGCGGCTCTGGCGCCTCCTGCAGCGCACTGCGTCGCCGGTGGACTCCGAGGCCAGGCGTCGGGCCATCGCGGGCAAGCTGTTGGCCCGCAAGCGTCCTCGACTGGTGCCCGCCCATGCGACCGAGGTGCAGGATCTCGTTCATCTCGGGTCCGGCGCGTCGTGCTGGCGATCGCTGCGCTCCGCCCTCGCCGACGACCGGCTCCTCGACCAGCTCAGCGCCCGAGCTCGCGACGCTGGCCTACCCGCACGCATCTCGCTGCTGCGAGTGCTCGACGTCATCGTGTGGATGCAGGCGACCCGGGTGGCGGCGACCCCCGACTCATCGCTGGCTCCCTTGGAGACCCAGTCGGTGGCCTAGAGACTGACAACGAGCGTGACCGCTGGTCCGCGGCCGGGGTACTGGCCAGCTCGAAGAACGGGACCGATGAGTCCGGTCCGGTGTGCATGTCTGTCCAGGCATGGGGATCACGAATCACGCGTGGTCACGATCGTCAGGAAGGCAGCGCCATGCAGCAGATCACGCCCTGTCTGTGGTTCGACACCGCGGCCGAGGACGCCGCCGAGTTCTACACGTCGCTCTTCAAGCAGTCACGCATCGTCGACGTCTCGCGGTACGGCGAGGCCGGGCCGCGGCAGCCGGGGTCGGTCATGACCGTCCAGTTCGAACTGCAGGGCCAGCAGTTCGTGGCGTTGAACGGTGGCCCCGACTACACGTTCAACGAGTCGGTTTCGTTCCAGGTGCTCTGTGAGTCGCAGCAGGAGGTGGACTACTTCTGGACCGGGCTCAGCGAGGGCGGCGAGGAGGGGCCATGCGGGTGGCTGAGGGACCGGTTCGGACTCTCGTGGCAGATCGTTCCGACGGCGCTGCCGACGCTGCTCAACGACCCCGATACTGCCCGCGCGCAGCGGGTCATGGCGGCGATGCTGTCGATGCACAAGCT
>JBOHDU010000158.1:0-2440 GCA_050700615.1 Nocardioidaceae bacterium | reverse complement strand
ATGCGCGGTCGCGCCACGACCGCAATGTCCACCGATCAGTTGCTTCGCCTGCTCCGTGATGAGTGAGAATCTCGTGGCCGGGCCTTCGGAGACGTTGGTCGATTCGAGCGTGCTGCTCGACGTGTTGACCGAGGACGCGACGTGGGGCCAGTGGTCACGAGAGGCGCTCGCCCGGGCCGGTGACGAGGGGCGGTTGGTCATCAACCCCATCATCTACGCCGAGATCTCGACCGGCTTCGACACGATCGAGGATCTCGACGACGCGGTGCCAACTGGCGACTTCGAGCGCGAGCCGCTGCCGTACGAGGCCGGGTTTGTGGCCGGCAAGGCGTTCCTCGCCTATCGCGGAAGAGGCGGCCAGCGCCGGTCGCCGCTTCCAGACTTCTACATCGGCGCCCACGCGGCGGTGCGCGGATACCGACTGCTCACTCGCGACGTCCCTCGGTACCGGACCTCGTTCCCGTCGCTATACCTCCTCACCCCTCCAAGCTGAGTGACGGCACCGTTGCCCGGTCGGGAACGGCGGTCGTCGAGCGCTGCGAATCGAACCGGCTCGATTCCCGTCGACAGTCCGCCGGGAGTACTCAGGGGGCCAGAAGCAGGTCGGTGAGGGTCCGTGCCAACCACGCGCGCATGATCGAGGCGTTGGACACCGCCGATGCGGCCGTGGCAGGTGCGCCGACCCCACCGCGGGAATCAGGGCACGCTTATGGCCTGGCTTCTCGACGGCACCGACGACGATGCCGTCCGCGGCCTGCGGCGGGAGGTGCCCAGGCCCGTCCTATTTGTCATTAGCCGTATCGGTGGCCGCCGCTACCGCCGCACCGTCGCGCCCGTCTGGGCCTGAATCGGGGAACACCGCCGGCGCGCGCAGCCGACCGCGCCAGAACACCAAGCGGAACCAGTCTCGTGGCGTATTGATGGCATAATCATGGCATGGCACGGATTCGCGTTAGTACGACGGTCGATGAGCACCTCCTCTCCAGCGCTCGGCGGGCGAGAACCGGCCTTGCCGACGCCGCCTTGATCGATGAGGCGCTGGCGGCCCTACTCGCGAGACATCGGGCCACTGAAGTCGATGCCAGCTATGAGGCCTATGACAAACAGTCGCTTGACGAGCCCGACGAGTGGGGTGACCTGGCCACATTCCGGGAGGCGGCGGCCGCCTCATGAGTCCGCTGTTTCCCGCCCGCGGCGAAGTGTGGTGGTGCGAATTGGCCGACGTCGGCCGGCGGCCGGTCGTGATTCTCTCGCGCGATCCTGCCATTCCGCGCCTGCGGCGAACGTTGATCGGTCCGTGTACGACCACGGTGCGCGGCTTGGCTAGCGAGGTCGTCCTGGAGCCGGGTGACGACCCTGTGCCGAGACGCTGCGCCGTGAACTTGGATTCGGTCGAGAGCGTCTCGGTAGCGGTGCTCGTTCAGCGACTCGGCCGCCTTGCCGACGATCGCATGTGGCAGATCTGCGCAGCACTCGCGGTGGCCGTCGATTGCGAGGAGCGGTAAGGCGGACAACCTGAACCCACTGACAGACCTCGGCCGGGTGGACTTGGGGGGCCCTACCGTAGGTCACGACCGCGCGGCATTGACGGTGCACGTGTCGCCATCGAGGCGCTGGACCCGCTCGGGAAGCACGCCGCCGAGGCCCACGACGGTCTCGGCGGGCGCTTGGACGGTTGCGTGCACGGTGTACCGGTAGGGAGCGTTGGCGAGGGCCTGGGAAGGGTAGGCGGCGGGTCGCCCGTGGGCACCTCCCGACGCGGTACGCGCCTTCCGGTAGCCGCGGGTTCGCTGAGCCTAAAACTGGTCCGACGAGCGCGGGGCGACTGGGGTCCCGATCTATGCCGAGGCGCCGCCAGATGCCAGGGGTCGACGAGCCGGATCCCCGGATCGCCTGACCGTCTGATGCGACCACAGGTTGGGCGATCCCGAGGCGACGCCGGCGTCCTGGCAGCCATGGCGCTTGTCACCGACGGCCACTTCTCGCATCACGCCCGATCTGGACTCGTCCAGCCGTCGCGATCGTAGATGTCACGCTGCCCGGCACGACCCGGGTCACCGTCAGCGACCTGACGCTGGACGGCACCGGCCTCAGCGGGTGGCCGTGACCGGCAACACGGTCACCGGCTATGACAAGTGCGGGGCACAGGCCGGCGCCGGCGCTCTGCCGTTCGGGCAGACTGGAGCGATGAGCGACCACGTGGCGGCGGCATCGTTGGCGGGCGGGGCATGGGAGCCGTTGCGCTGGGGGGTGCTGCTCCAGACCTTCGACGTGTTCGGGCGGTGCGCGCCTCCGGTCGTGGCGGCGGCGCGTCTGGCGGAGGACCTCGGCTTCGACGCGGTGTGGGCTGGCGACCACCTCGTCGCGCGCGTGCCCGTCCTCGACTCCCTCGGTTCGCTGTGCGCCGCGGCGGCCGTCACGAGCCGGGTCGAGGTAGGGG
>JBOHDU010000157.1:0-7213 GCA_050700615.1 Nocardioidaceae bacterium | reverse complement strand
GTGCAGCAGGGCATCGACTGGCGCGAGCTGGCCGACCGCGAGATCCAGCTGTTCCGGGCTGACATGGCGGCGTTGTCGGTCATCCCGCCTGACGCCTACATCGGCGCCGTCGAGGCGATCCCGTTGGTGGTGGCCCTGGTCAAGCGCCTTCAGACGGTCGGAGCCGTCTACGCCGTCGACGACGACCTCTACTACTCGGTGACCGCCGACCCGGCCTTCGGATCGGTGTCGGGGCTCGTCCGCGAGGAGATGTTGCGCCTGTTTGAGGAACGCGGGGGAGATCCCGGCCGGGCGGGCAAGCGTGACCCGCTGGACTGCCTGGTCTGGCAGCACCAGCGCCCGGGCGAGCCGGGTTGGGAGACCGAGCTGGGCATCGGCCGGCCAGGCTGGCACATCGAGTGCTCGGCTATCGCCCTGGAACACCTCGGGCTCGGCTTTGACATCCAAGGCGGTGGCTCCGACCTCGTCTTTCCGCACCACGAGATGTCGGCCGGAGAGGTGCAGGCCGCCTACCCGGGCGAGGTGTTCGCCAAGGCGTTCAGCCACGCGGGGATGGTCGGCTACGACGGCCACAAGATGTCAAAGTCCCTCGGCAACCTGGTCCTGGTGTCAGCGCTGCGCGAGCAGGGGATCGACCCACGGGCGATCAGACTTGCCCTGCTCTCGCAGCACTATCGGGCCGACTGGTTCTGGGCCGATCAGGTGTTGAGCGAGGCGCAGGATCGCCTCGAGCGATGGACCCGTGCCGTACGTCGGGGCGGGCCCGACCCAGCCACGACGATCACCGACGTCCGGGCTGCTCTGGCCGACGACCTGGACGCGCCAACTGCGCTGCAGGCCGTCGACCGGTGGGCCGCGGCAGCCGACCAGCCGACTGCAGGGTCCGGCGAACTCCTCGCGGCCGTCCTGGACGCGTCCCTGGGCGTCGCGCTGTGAGCCGCGCTGTCAGCTGCCTTCCGTACGCCGCTTGAGGTAGCGCTCGAACTCGCGGGCGATCGCGTCGCCGGACGCCTCGGGCAGGTCTGCGGTGTCCCGCTCCTCCTCCAGCGAACGCACGTAGTCGGCGACGTCGGAGTCCTCGGCCGCCAGCTCGTCGACGCCGCGCTCCCACGCCTTGGCCTCCTCGGGCAGCCCGCGCAGGTCAATGGAGGCGCCGAGCATGTCCTCCAAGTGGCCGAGCAGCGCGAGCGACGCCTTCGGTGCCGGGGCCTGCGCGACGTAGTGGGGGACCGCTGCCCAGTAGGAGAGGGTGGCCAGCCCGCGTCGCCGCGAGGCCTCCTGGATCACGCCGACGATGCCGGTGGGTCCGCTGTAGCGGGAGGCCTCGAGGCCGTGCTGCTCGGCCAGCTCGGGATCGGACGAGATGCCGGTGATCGGCACCGGTCGCGTGTGCGGGACATCGGCGAGCAGGGCCCCGAGGGTCACGAACGTCGTCGCGCCGATGGAGACCACGTAGTCGAGCAGCTCGTCGCAGAAGGTTCGCCAGCGAAGGTTCGGCTCGATCCCCGTAACCAGGATCACATCGCGATCGGCCGGCCCTCCCTGGCAGTGCCAGAACGACGTGCTGCGCCACGAGATCTCGCGCTCCCCGTCCGGGCTGAACCCTACGTGCGGGCGGTTGACCTGGAAGTCGTAGTAGTCCTCGGGGTCCATCGTGGCCAAGGCGGTGCCCCGCCACGCGACCAGCAGGTGTTCGACAGCGTCGGAGGCGGCGTCACCGGCGTCGTTCCACCCTTCGAAGGCGGCGATCGCGACGGCATCCCGCAGCTGAGCCTCTGCCTGGACCTCGATCATCCATCCAGCGTAGTGGCCCATCACCGGTCCACCATGGGAGCGCCTCCGCTTCGTGGGGCCGGCCGTCTCGTTAGGGTGGGTGTGACACCGACACCGGCTCACGCCACCTAGGAGGATCCACTTGCCATCCGACCCCGAGAGTCTGCGACGTGCGCTCGCCGAGAGGGTGGTCGTGGCCGACGGCGCCATGGGCACGATGCTCCAGCAGCATCCCCTCACACTCGAGGACTTCGCCGACCTCGAGGGCTGCAACGAGATCCTCAACGTCACCCGGCCCGACGTCGTGCGGAGTATCCATGACGCGTACTTCGAGGTCGGCGCCGACTGCGTCGAAACCAATACGTTCGGGGCCAACTATGCCAACCTCGGCGAGTACGCCATCGCCGACCGCATTTACGAGGTCTCTCACGCAGGGGCCGTGATCGCGCGGGATGCCGCCGACGCGTGGAGCACACCGGACTACCCCCGGTGGGTCCTCGGATCGGTCGGCCCCGGTACGAAGCTCCCGACGCTGGGCCATGTGCCGTTCGAGACGTTGCGCGACGCGTATGCCGAGCAGGTGCGTGGCCTGCTGGATGGCGGGGTCGACGCCATTGTGGTCGAGACCGCCCAGGACCTCCTCCAAGCGAAGGCAGCGGTGATCGGCGCCAACCGGTCGATCGCTGCCGCCGAGCTCACCGGGATCGTGCCGGTTATCGTCAACGTGACGGTCGAGACCACCGGAACCATGCTGCTGGGCACCGAGATCGCCGCGGCGCTCACCGCACTCGAGCCGTTGGGGATCGACCTGGTCGGGCTCAACTGCGCCACCGGGCCGACCGAGATGAGCGAGCATCTGCGCTACCTGTCGCGGCACGCCTCGATCGGGCTGTCGTGCATGCCCAACGCCGGCTTGCCCCAGCTCGCGGCCGAGGGCGCCCGCTACCCGCTGACGCCGTCGGAGCTGGCCGACGCCCATGAGACGTTCGTGCGCGAGTTCGGGCTATCGCTGGTCGGCGGCTGCTGCGGGACCACACCGGAGCACGTCCGGCAGGTCGTCGCGCGGGTCCGGGGCCGAGACCTGGCGTCGCGGCGTCCGCGCCACGAGGCGGGCGCGTCCAGCCTCTACCAGCACGTGCCGTTCCGGCAGGACACGTCGTACCTGTCGATCGGCGAGCGCACCAATGCCAACGGAAGCAAGGCCTTCAAGGCGGCGATGCTCGCCGAGCATTGGGACGACTGTGTCGAGATCGCGCGGGCCCAGATTCGCGACGGCGCGCATCTGCTCGACCTGTGCGTCGACTACGTCGGCCGTGACGGCGTTGCCGATATGAAGAGGCTTGCCGCCATGTTCACGACCTCTTCGACGCTCCCGATCGTGCTCGACTCGACCGAGCCCGAGGTCATCACGGCCGGCCTGGAGGCGTTGGCCGGCCGCTGTGTCGTCAACTCGGTGAACTACGAGGACGGCGACGGCCCCGGCTCGCGGTTCGCTCGGGTGATGCCGATCGTCAAGGAACATGGGGCCGGAGTCATCGCACTGACGATCGACGAGGAGGGTCAGGCCCGTACTGCCGAGTGGAAGGTCACCGTAGCCGGCCGGCTGATCACGGCGCTCACCGGGCAGTGGGGTATGCGCACCAGCGACATCATCGTTGACTGTCTGACGTTCCCCATCGCGACGGGGCAGGAGGAGACCCGCCGCGACGGTCTCGAGACCATCAACGCGATCCGTGAGGTGAAGCGGCGCTTCCCGGATGTGCAGACGACCCTCGGCGTCTCCAACGTGTCGTTCGGACTCAACCCGGCCGCTCGAGTGGTCCTCAACTCGGTCTTTCTCCACGAGTGCGTGAAGGCAGGCTTGGACTCCGCGATCGTGCACACCGCGAAGATTCTGCCGTTGTCGCGTATTCCGGAAGAGCAGCGGCAGGTCGCCTACGACCTCGTCTACGACAAGCGCACCGACGGCTACGACCCGCTGCAGAAGTTCCTTGACATCTTCGCCGGCGTGACGACGTCAGAGACCCGGGCGACGCGGGCCGCCGAGCTCGCCGCGCTCCCGTTGTCGGAGCGGTTGCAGCGCCGCATCATCGACGGGGAGCGCAACGGCCTCGAAGCCGACCTCGACGAGGCACTCGACGCCGGCAACGCCGCCCTCGACATCATCAACGACCACCTGCTGGCCGGTATGAAGGTCGTGGGCGACCTCTTCGGCTCCGGCGAGATGCAACTGCCGTTCGTGCTGCAGTCGGCCGAGGTGATGAAGACCGCCGTGGCCTACCTCGAGCCGCATATGGAGAAGTCC
Organism: Nocardioidaceae bacterium; assembly: GCA_050700615.1. Classification (GTDB taxonomy): domain Bacteria; phylum Actinomycetota; class Actinomycetes; order Propionibacteriales; family Nocardioidaceae; genus JBOHDU01. The sequence continues at coordinate 3,135 of JBOHDU010000157.1, read as the reverse complement.
GACGACCGCGGCAAGGGCACCATCGTGCTCGCCACCGTCAAGGGTGATGTCCACGACATCGGCAAGAACCTCGTCGACATCATCTTGTCCAACAACGGCTACACCGTCGTCAACCTCGGGATCAAGCAGCCGGTGAGTGCCATCCTCGATGCTGCCGACGAGCACGCGGCCGACGTGATCGGGATGTCCGGCCTGCTGGTCAAGAGCACCGTCGTGATGAAGGAGAACCTCGAGGAGCTGAACCAGCGGGGCGAGGGCTCGCGCTGGCCGGTGATGCTCGGTGGTGCCGCGCTCACCCGGGCTTACGTCGAGCAGGACCTCGCACAGCTGTTCGAGGGCGAGGTCCGTTATGCCCGCGACGCGTTCGAAGGGCTCCGGCTGATGGATGCGCTGATGGCCGTCAAGCGCGGTGATCCCGGCGCGGAGCTACCACCTCTGCGGGAGCGCCGGGTCAAGGTGTCCTCGACTCCACGGCCCGCGTCAGAGCCGGTCGACGTGCCCTCCCGCTCCGACGTCTCGGTGACCAACCCGATCCCAGTGCCGCCGTTCTCGGGCAGCCGGGTCGTCAAGGGGGTGTCGCTGGCCGACTTCTCGTCCTACCTCGACGAGCGGGCCACGTTCATGGGGCAGTGGGGGCTGCGGGCCTCCCGGGGCGGTGGCCCGTCGTACGAAGAGCTCGTCGAGACCGAGGGGCGGCCCCGGCTGCGCAGCTGGATCGACCGGCTGCAGACCGAGCACATCATGCGTCCCGCCGTCGTCTACGGTTACTGGCCCTGCTACAGCGAGGGGAACGACCTCGTCGTGCTGGATCCCGAGAGCCGCACGGCCGAGGTCGCCCGCTTCACGTTCCCACGCCAACAACGCGACCGGTTCCTGTGCCTTGCCGACTTCTTCAGGCCCCGCGAGAGCGGGGAGCTCGACGTCATCGAGTTCCAGCTCGTGACGATGGGCGCTCACGTCAGCGAGGTGACCGCGGAGCTGTTCGCGAAGAACGCCTACCGCGACTACTTGGAGCTGCACGGACTCTCCGTCCAGCTCACCGAGGCGCTCGCGGAGTACTGGCACGCTCGCGCCCGCGACGAGCTCGGCTTCGGCGACCAGGACTCCAACGACATGGGCGAGGTGTTCCGTCAGGGTTACCGCGGTTCGCGCTACAGCTTCGGCTACCCCGCCTGTCCCGACCTCGAGGACCGCGCCCAGCTCGTCAAGCTGCTCGACCCGGAGCGGATCGGCGTCTCCCTGAGCGAGGAGCTGCAGCTGCATCCGGAGCAGTCGACCGACGCCTTGGTGGTGCATCACCCCGAAGCGAAGTACTTCAACGCCAGGTGAGGCCCGAAAAAGGGTAACGGTGACCGTGTCGTGACATTCGGTTGCTGACAACGCGACCGAATGTCAATACTGTCGAGTCGTCAGATATCACTTTGGACAGGAGCGTCATGTCGCGAAACCGTCACACGATTCTGGCCATCGGCGGCTCGGCCGTCCTGGTCGCTTCCCTGGCCGCATGCGGCTCGGGCTCTTCAGGGGGAAGCTCAAACACGTCTGGTCCGGGCACCTCAGCCCTCAAGGGCCAGTCGATCGTGATCGGCACGACCGACACCGTCACCTCATTGGATCCGGCGGGCGCCTACGACGAGGGCTCGTGGACGTTGATGTACAACATGTACCAGACCTTGGTCACCATCCCACCCGGGCAGAACGCCCCGCAGGGAGACGCTGCCAAGTCGTGCACGTACAACAACCCCAAGACCTTGACGTGCGTGCTCAAACCGGGCCTGAAGTTCTCCAACGGCGACCCGCTGACCTCCACCGACGTGAAGTTCAGCATCGACCGCAACATCAGGATCAACGACCCGAACGGAGCGGCGATCCTGCTCTCGAGCATCGCGAACACGGACAAGCAGGGCAATCTGGTTCTCGACCCGAACGCGATTGCGACGCCCAACGCGACGACGGTCGTCTTCCACCTGAAGCGGCCCGACACGGTCTTCGAGTCCGCGCTCACCACGCCGGCCGGAGACATCGTCGACCACAAGGTCTATCCGGCCGACAAGCTGATGTCCGGAACGACGGTCGTCGGATCCGGTCCTTACGAGCTCACCAAGTACACGCCCGGGCAGCTCGCCGGTTTCCAGGCAAACCCCTACTACTCCGGGGTCAACAAGGCCCAGGCCCCGTCGGTGCTCGTGAACTACTACACCAGCACCTCGGCCCTCAAGCTGGCCGTCCAGAACGGTGAGGTCGACGTGGCGTGGCGCAGCCTCGCTCCGGCCGACCTGAAGAGTCTCGAGTCCGACAAGAGCGTCACCGTCGCTACCGGCGCCGGGTCCGAGATCCGCTACTGGGTCTGGAAGGTCAACGGCCCGGTGGGCAAGAACATCGCGATCCGCAAGGCGGCGGCGTACCTGATCAACCGGCAACAGATCGCCCAGGTGGCCTACGACGGCACCGTCGACCCGCTGTACTCGATCGTGCCACCGGGGTTCGCCGGCCAGACCAACTCGTTCGCGAAGCTCTACGGCACCACTCCGAGCAAGGCCAAGGCTCAGGCCGTACTCAGCGCCGCACATGTGAAGACGCCGATCAACCTCACCCTCGCCTACACGCCGTCGCACTACGGCCCCAACTCCGTCGACGAGGCCACCCAACTGCAGCGTCAGCTGGACGGCAGCGGTCTCTTCACTGTGACTTTGAAGAGCGCGGAGTGGACCCAGTACCAGTCCCTGTACAAGCAGGGCGCCTACGACCTGTTCGAGCTGGGCTGGTTCCCCGACTACCTCGACGCTGACGACTACCTCGCGCCGTTCCTGGTAAACGGGGGCTTCTACGCCAACGGCTACAAGAACGCCACGGTCAACAGGCTCGTCGCCCAGGAGGAGGCAACCTCCAACAAGAGCACCCGCGAGGGCATCTTCGTGCAGCTTCAGAACATCGCGGCTCAGGATGTGCCGTTCATCCCCTCGTGGGTGGGCAAGAACACTGCGGTGTACGGTCCCGGGGTGAAGGGCGTCCAGAGCACCCTGGATCCGTCGTTCATCTTCCGGTTCTGGATGCTCAGCAAGAACGCCTAGTTCGGAAGCGTCTCAGAGCCCACACACGTGCGTTCTCCGACGACGGGGAGGGGCCGCCCGGCTC
>JBOHDU010000156.1:0-2785 GCA_050700615.1 Nocardioidaceae bacterium | reverse complement strand
CGACTGGGACGGCGCCCTGGATCGGCTGCATGCCACCAACAACTTCCCGGAGTTCACCGGGCGGCTCTGTCCGGCGCCGTGCGAGACGGCGTGTGTGCTCGGCATCAACCAGGATCCGGTGACGATCAAGAACGTCGAGGTCGCCATCATCGACAAGGCGTGGGATGCCGGCCTGGTGCGACCCCAGCACGTCGACTGGCTGACCGGCCGGACCGTCGCGGTGGTGGGGTCCGGCCCGGCCGGCCTGGCCGCCGCCCAACAGTTGACCCGAGCCGGCCACACGGTCGTCGTCTACGAGCGCGCCGAGCAGGTCGGCGGGCTGCTCCGGTTCGGTATCCCCGAGTTCAAGATGGAGAAGCGTCAGCTCGACCGCAGGGTCGAGCAGATGCGGCAGGAGGGCACAGTGTTCCGCCCCGGGGTCGACGTCGGTCGGCACATCTCCGGTCGCGCGCTTCGGGAGCGCTTCGACGCCGTCATCCTTGCCATCGGGTCAACCGTCGGCCGGGAGCTTCCCATCGCCGGTCGCGACTACGACGGGGTGCATCAGGCGATGGAGTACCTTCCGCCAGCAAACCGGGCGGTGCGCGGCGACGCGGTGCCGGGCCGGCTCAACGCCGCCGGCAAGCACGTCGTGGTGATCGGTGGCGGTGACACGGGGGCCGACTGCGTCGGCACGGCGCACCGGCAGGGCGCCCGTTCGGTCACCCAGCTCGAGATCATGCCGCGTCCGGGCGACCACCGGCCGCAGACTCAGCCGTGGCCGACCCATCCCATGATCTACCGTGTCTCCTCCGCGCACGAGGAGGGTGGCGACCGACTGTTCTCCGTCTCCACCAGCGCGTTTCTCGGTCGGGGTCGTCGGGTGCGCGCGCTGCGGCTGGGTGAGGTGGCAGTGCGCGACGGCAAGGTCGAGCCGGTCGCCGGGACCGAGCGCGAGCTGCCGGCCGATCTCGTGCTGTTGGCGATGGGTTTCGTCGGGCCTGAGACCGACACCGTGGTCAGCGAGCTCCGGCTGGATCTCGACGGACGCGGAAACGTGGCGCGCGACGCGTCGTACCGGACGTCGCAGCAGGGCGTCTTCGTCGCCGGGGACGCCGGGCGCGGGCAGTCACTGATCGTCTGGGCCATCGCCGAGGGGCGTTCGGCGGCTGCCGCTGTCGACGTGTACCTCACCGGCTCGACATCGTTACCGACCGCCATCGCATCCACGGCTCGCGCGCTGGGCGTCTAGCCTTTCCGGTTCAGGGCTGGGGTCGCAGGTGGGCAGTTCGCCCGCCGTGCGTCCGCGTGGCGCGGGGGCCTGCTCCGCGTAGGGTTGCTGTGTGCGAAGAGCGAAGATCGTGTGCACCCTCGGGCCGGCCACCGCCAGCCCGGTGCGGATCCGCGAGCTGGTCGATGCCGGCATGAACGTGGCCCGGCTCAACCTGAGCCACGGCACGTATGCCGAGCACGAGGCTGCCTACTCGCTGGTGCGCGAGGCGTCCGACCAGACCGGCCATGCCGTCGGCATCCTGGTCGACCTGCAGGGGCCGAAGATCAGGTTGGGCCGCTTCCGGGACGGACCGGTCCGGCTGGCCGTCGGCGACGGTTTCACGATCACGACGCGCGATGTGCAGGGCACGAGCGACATCTGCACCACGACGTACGAGGGGCTCCCGGGCGACGTGAGTGTCGGTGACACGATCCTGGTCGACGACGGGCGGGTGAGTCTGCGCGTCGTGGAGGTCAGCGACACCGACGTCGTCACCCGTGCGCTGGTCGCCGGCGTGCTGAGCAACAACAAGGGCCTCAACCTGCCGGGTGTGACGGTCAGCGTTCCGGCGCTCAGCGAGAAGGACGTCGACGACCTTCGGTGGGCGCTGCACCTGCGGGCCGACATGGTGGCGTTGTCGTTCGTGCGCTCTGCGGAGGACGTCAAGGAGGTCCGCAGAGTGATGGACGAGGAGGGGGAGTGGCTCCCGGTCATCGCGAAGATCGAGAAGCCCCAGGCGATCGACCACATCGACGAGATCATCGAGGCCTTCGACGGGGTCATGGTCGCCCGCGGAGACCTCGGGGTCGAGATGCCACTGGAGGACGTCCCGTTCCTGCAGAAGACCGTGATCGAGGCCGCCCGCCGCAACGCCAAGCCGGTCATCGTGGCCACCCAGATGCTCGAGTCGATGATCACCGCCCCCCGCCCGACCAGGGCCGAGGCGTCCGACGTGGCCAACGCCGTCCTCGACGGAGCCGACGCGGTGATGCTGTCCGGCGAGACGAGCACCGGCGACTACCCGATCGAGACCGTGCAGACGATGGCCAAGATCATCTCGTCGACCGAGGACCACGGCTTGGCCCGGATGGCCGCGATCGACTGGCGCCCCCGAACCCGGGGCGGCGTGATCGCCAAGGCGGCGGCCGAGGTGGCCGAGCGGATCGAGGCCGAGTACCTGGTCGGCTTCACCCAGTCCGGCGACACCGCGCGCCGGTTGGCTCGCTATCGCTCGCGAGTTCCCGTTCTTGCGTTCACTCCCGAGCCGGCCGTCCGGTCGCAGTTGGCGCTGATATGGGGTGTCGAGACCTTCCTCGTCGCGACCGTGCGGCACACCGACGAGATGGTGATGCAGGTCGATCGTGCGCTGCTCGACATCAAGCGCTGCCAGGTCGGCCAAGAGGTCGTGATCGTGGCGGGAAGCCCGCCCGGCATCCCGGGCTCGACGAACGCCCTGCGCATCCACCGGATGGGTGACGCGATCAACGCTGTGGTGCCCGCCTACCAGTCCCAGCTCGGCACCTGAATAGGCCC
>JBOHDU010000155.1:0-3324 GCA_050700615.1 Nocardioidaceae bacterium | reverse complement strand
CCCATGTCCTTATCGCCGCGGCCGGAGAGATTCACCATCAGCACATCGGTCTTCGCCATCCTGGGCGCCATCTTCATCGCTTCGGCGATGGCGTGCGCGCTCTCCAGCGCCGGCAGAATCCCCTCCGTCCGCGCCAGCGCGGAAGTTGCCGCCAGCGCCTCCGCATCGCTCGCCGAGGTGTACTGCGCGCGGCCGGAGTCGTGCAGCATCGCGTGCTCCGGCCCCACGCTGGCGTAGTCCAGGCCGGCGCTAACGGAGTGCGTGGTCGCCACCTGGCCTGCATCGTTCTGCAACACGTAGCTATACGTCCCCTGCAGCACTCCCGGAAGCCCCCCGCCGGGGCTCTGGAAACGCGCAGCGTGCTCTCCCAGCGCCGTCCCGCGGCCGCCGGCCTCCACGCCAACCAGCCGCACGTCCTTATCGCCCAGGAATTCATAGAACGCGCCAATCGCATTCGATCCGCCACCCACGCAGGCGACAATCGCCGCGGGCAGCTTGCCCTCCTGCTCCAGCATTTGCGCGCGAGCCTCGCGGCCGATGACACGCTGAAAGTTCCGCACCATCGTCGGGTAGGGATGCGCTCCCAATGCGCTGCCCAGGATGTAGTAAGTCGAGCGCACATTGGTCACCCAGTCGCGCATTGCCTCGTTGATGGCGTCCTTCAGGGTGCGGCTGCCGGTGGTGACCGGGACGACCTCGGCGCCCAGCATCTTCATCCGAGCCACGTTGAGCGCCTGCCGCTCGGTGTCGAGCTCGCCCATGTAGACCCGGCAGTCGAGCCCGAAGTAGGCGCAGGCGGTCGCCGTCGCAACTCCGTGCTGGCCTGCGCCAGTCTCGGCGATGATCCGGTGCTTCCCCATCCGCCGCGCCAACAGCGCCTGACCCAGCACGTTGCGGATCTTGTGAGCGCCGGTGTGGTTGAGGTCCTCTCGCTTGAGCAGCACTCGTGCCCCGGCCGCCGCGGAGAACCGCTCGGCGTCGTAGAGCAGGCTCGGGAGGCCGGCGTAGCCCGTGAGCAGGGCGGACAGCTCAGCCTGGAACTGAGGGTCGCGCTGCGACTCTCGCCAGGAGCGCTCGAGCTCGTCGAGCGGCGCGATCAGCGCCTCCGGCATGAAGCGGCCGCCGAACTGGCCGAAGTGCCCGGCGAGGTCGGGCATCGGGCTGGACATGTCTGGACCTAACGACGTTGCTTGAGTGCCGGATGCGCGCCGGCGGCGACCAAGTCGGCCACCGCCTCGCGGGGTTGCCGTCCGGTCACCAGGGACTCACCGACGAGCACGACGTCAGCACCGTTGCGGGCGTAGTCCATGACGTCGTGGGGACCTCGGACTCCTGACTCCGCGACACGGACCACTCCGTCAGGGATATGCGGAGCCAGCCGGCGGAACGTCCGGCGGTCGACCTCGAGGGTCTTGAGATCGCGAGCATTGACTCCGATCAGCTCGGCACCGGCGTCGACCGCCGCAGCGACCTCATCGGCGGTGTGCACCTCGACGAGGGGCGTCAGCCCGATCGAACGAGCCCGCTCCACGAGTCCGGCGAGCTCGTTGGCTGTCAGCGCGGCCACGATGAGCAGCGCGAGGTCGGCACCGGCAGCCCTGGCCTCCCAGAGCTGGTAGGACGTCACGATGAAGTCCTTGCGCAGCACCGGCACGGCAACCGCAGCACGAACCGCCTTCAGGTCGTCGAGGCTGCCACCGAAGCGCCGCTGCTCGGTCAGCACGCTGATCGTCGCGGCACCACCCTTCTGGTACTCGACTGCGAGGGCCCCCGGATCGGCGATGTCGGCCAGCGCCCCACGGCTCGGGCTGAGCCGCTTGACCTCGGCGATCACCGAGACGCCGTCGGCTCGGAAGGCGGGCATCGGGTCGAGCGCCGGGTCCTGGCGGGCCGCCTGCTCCTTGAGGTCGTCGATGCTGACGGAGAGCATGCGGGTCTCGAGATCGACACGGACGTCCGCGATGATCTCGTCGAGGATCGTCATGGTCAGCGCGAACCCATCCCCATCGCCTGCATGATCTTGCCAACGATGACGGAGAGCACGAGGAGGCCAACCGCGATCCAGAAGACGAGCCAGCTGCCGGCCATCAGGCCGACGCCCCCGACGACGAACGCGACGAGCACGATGCACACTGTCGCCCACGCCGCGGGCGTGTTGCCGTGATGGATCTCCTTCGTCGCCATCATGCGTTGGGCTCCTCTCGTTGTGGCCCTATTGTGTCGTGCTGGTCTACCCGCGCCTGCGTGGGGTCGTCACCGAGGTCGATAGCGCGCCAGGCTTGGGCTTCGCTCATCTCGGCAGGAGTGGCGGTCACGCGCTCGTCAGGCGCACCGGGTGCGTCGTACTTGCTGCCCATCGTCGCCCATCGTCGCCCGTGCACTGAGGTCGCCGCGCCGGCCACGGCGCAAGCCACGCTCGAGACGACGACAAGCCAACGCCAGGGCTCTGTAGACGTGCTGAATGCCGCGCCGGTCCAGCCCTTCGCCGACAAGCCCGCCGCGAGGATGCCATGCGCCCGTGCGGGGTCGAGCGCCGCGACGAGTACCGCGACGGAAGCCGCGAACACCAGCACGGCGAGCGCCTGCCGGACGCGTCCGCGGGTGGCGATGACGGCACCGAACGCCGCCAGCATGACGACCCCGAGCGCACCCGCTGCCGGTGCCAGGTCGGAGCCGGTCGCGGTCGCGTGCAACGGCGGCAGGCCCGTCACCAGCGCCTGGGCGGACGCCCACGGCCGCGAGCTGCCGACGGTGACGCCGAGCGCTCCGAGGAGCCCCAGCACCAGCACGGTGGCATACTCGCGGCCGCTCGAGCGGGGTCGTGCCGAGCCCACCCGGGGCGAGACCGGCCCGCCCCTGCCGGCGGGGCCAGGGTCACTCGGCGTCGGATGCGTGGGTGGGGACCGGCGGGCTTGCGGTGTCGAGGTCTCGGGCACCGGGGAGTCGCGCCCCGGGCGCTCAGACATCGACCGGCCCGGGCTGGCCGGCCGGCTCACGAACCGGCAGAGGTGCGCCGTCGAAGCAGCTCTGTGTGCCGGTGTGGCACGCCGGGCCGTGCTGGTCGACCACGACCAACAGTGCGTCGCCATCGCAGTCCAGCCGCACCTGACGGACCCGCTGGGCATGCCCTGATGTGAGGCCCTTCACCCAGTGCTCCTTGCGGCTGCGGCTCCAGTAGGTGGCCCACCCGGTCTCGAGGGTCCGCCGCACTGCCTCGTCGTCCATCCAGGCCAGCATCAGCACCTGCTTGGTGGTGGCGTCCTGGACGACAGCGGAAACCAGCCCGTGCTCGTCTCGCTTGAGCCGCTGCATCCATCCGTCGTC
>JBOHDU010000154.1:0-1748 GCA_050700615.1 Nocardioidaceae bacterium | reverse complement strand
ACCCAGATCTCGACCAAGGAAGCGGTGGATCTCACCCTCGACGATCTGATCCCCGAGCAAGAGGTCGTGATCATCGTCACCCGTCGCGACTACGTCAAGCGCCTGCCGAGCGACACCTACCGTCCGCACGGGCGGGGGAGCAAGGGGTCGATGTCGACGGTGACGAAGGAAGACGACGGGGTTCAGCACCTGCTGGTGACCAGCACCCACCACGACGTGCTGTTCTTTACCAACCGGGGGCGGGTCTTCCAGTCCAAGGCCCACGAGCTCCCGGACGCCGGGCGCTCGGCGCGCGGGATGCCGCTGATCAACTTCATCAGGGTCTCGCCGGAGGAGACGGTCACCGCGGCCCTGCCGGTCTCCGACTTCGCCCGTGGCGGCTACTTCGTGCTGGCGACCCGCAAGGGCGACGTCAAGCGCGTCCAGCTCAAGGAGTTCGCGGCGGTCCGCTCGAACGGCCTGATCGCCATGCTGCTGGATGATGGCGACGAGCTCGTCGCCGTCCGGCGGACCAGCGGCAGCCAGGACGTGTTGCTGATCAGCCAGCAGGGCCAGGCGATCCGGTTCAGCGAGCGAGACGTGCGGGCGTCGAGCCGGGCCAGCGGCGGCGTCCGCGGGATGCGGCTCGACCCCGGCGATCAGGTTGCCGCGGCCGACGTGGTCGAGCCGGGCGCCGAGCTGCTCGTCGTGAACGAGCGCGGCTACGCCAAGCGCACCGATCTGGAGGAGTTTTCCACCCATGGACGAGGCGGCAGTGGTGTGCGCGCGGTGACCCTCGCCCCGAAGAACGGGCCGGTGACGACCGCGCGGGTGGTTGGGCTGAACGACGAGGTCATGGTCATCTCGGCCGACGGGCTGGTCCTGCGAACGCCGGTCGAAGGCATCTCGAAGGTTGGCCGGGCGGGCCAGGGCGTGATTCTGATGAACCTCGACAAGGGCGACCGCGTCGCCGCCGTCGCGGTCCTGCGTGGCTCCCTGGAGCGCTCGAACGGCCACGTGAATGGGCACGCCGACGTTCACCCGCCGCCGAACGATGAGAACTAACGATCGCTCGGGGCTTGATCTCTAGATCGCCTGCTTAAGGTGCACCGGATCGGTCGGTGGCATCCTCTGGCACCCCGGCGAAGACCTTCGCCATCCGACACGAAAAGCCGGGCAACAGCGGCGAGCCGAGCAGATCGTCCGCGCCGAGCGTCGCGGCCAGCTCAAGCGTGGCGCCGTCGCGGCGGTAGACCGTCATCGTGCGTGACGGCCAGTCGGCGATCCAGTACTCGTCGACGCCGCGCCGCGAGTACAATTTCAGCTTGACCTCGAGATCGCGCCGCCGATTGGACGCCCCCGGCGAGAGCACCTCGACCACCAACTCCGGCGGCCCGTGCAGGTGCCCGTCATGGCCGAGCGCCTCGGCCAATCGACGCTTGCTTGCCCAGATCAGGTCCGGAGCCACGTCGTCGTCCTCGGCGAAGACCAGGCCGGGGGTCATACCCACTGAACCTACTCCGGTCGCATCGCTCCAGTCCTGGAGCGCACGAGCAACCTCAAAACACACGGCCTGATGGGCCCAGGTTGGCATCCGTGACACGTACAATTCTCCGTCGATGATCTCGTACCGCTTGCCGTCGTCGGGCAGCAGCTCGAGATCTGCCGACGTCCAGCGTAACGACGTTGTCATCTCATCCTCCACCGGCGTGACCGCGCGGCTCCGACTCGCTTCCCTGCTCCATTGTACTCCGAATTCCCCTGGATTC
>JBOHDU010000153.1:0-4635 GCA_050700615.1 Nocardioidaceae bacterium | reverse complement strand
AAGGCGATGACGATCGCCGCTCCGGAGACGTACGCAATCACCGTGAGCAGCGTGTCGACGAACGCAGGCGCCCGGTGCCCGAAACCCTGGCCGGCGCACTTCGTCTTGGGGGTGCAGTCCGGCGACCTCGGCACCGAAGCAGTGCGAGACGAGACATCAGACCCGTGCCAGATGCTCACCGGGCCCGAGGCAGTCGCCCACACGGCGAGCAGGAGCAGGGCACCACCGACGAGCACCAGGAGGTTACGGCCCCGTTCCATGCCCTCCAGCGTAGACCGCCAAGTGCCCACCCCCCGGCCGCCTGGGCGTGCTCCCGGCGCGCGACCCGAGGACCGGGATCGCGACTCGCCATCGAACGGTCACTCGCCGTTCTGTCCGCTCCCGGCTGGGGGTGTGTTGTAGGTGGGCACACGCTCCTGGCCACTGAGTGCGGCGATGCTGGCCATGATCGTCTCGGTTGCGGCCCGCCGCGCCTGGGCGGCTGGTACGTCGGCGAGGTGCTCGAACGTGAGCGGTTGACCGAAGCGGACCGCCACCTTGGCGATACGCGGTACCCGCCTGCCGATCGGCTGCACGTTCTGGGTCCCCACGACCCCCACCGGGACAACCGGTGCCTGCGACTCCAACGCGAGCCACCCGACGCCGGTACGGCCGCGGTACAGGCGCCCGTCACGCGACCGGGTTCCCTCGGGGTAGATGCCGAAGGCATCCCCCTGCGCAAGGATCGTCAACGCGGTGGCGAGTGCGGCCGGCGCGGAGCGCGAGTCCGATCGCTGCACGGGATGACCGCCGAGCGACGTGATCAGCCAGCGGAGGAGTGCGCCGTGCGGACCACCCACCTCGACGAGCTCGGCCTTCACCAGGTAGTGCATGCGGCGCGGTGCGGCCAGCGGGATGACGACGCTGTCGATCACCGACAGGTGGTTGCAGGCGAGAATGACAGGACCGTCGGCGGGCACGAGGTGTGCGCCCTCCACGACGGGGCGATAGCCGATCTTGAAGATCGGGTACAGCACTCCGTGAGCGATCGTGTAGATCATGAACGTTGTCCGTCCGGGCTATCCGTTGCCGGCCCGAGGGGGACGCGACGCTCGGCTGCGCAGCCTGCCCCGCGACGACGTCAAAGCCCGACGCTGCCTTGCATGATCCCGCCGTCGGAGAAGACGGTCGTCGCGGTCAGGTAGCTGGCCCGGTCAGATGCCAGGAACGCCACCAGATTGCCGATGTCCTCGGGCTGGGCGAGCCGGCCGAGGGGGATCGCGGCGTCGAGCGCATTGAGCTTGCCGGGATCATCCAACGTGGACTGGTTGATCGGCGTAGCGACCGCACCAGGGCCGACGTTGATCACCCGCACGTTGTACTTGCCGAGAAAGGTTCCGGCGGTGCGGGTCAGCATCCTCATGCCGCCCTTCGACACGCAGTAGGCGACATTGCCGGGCATCGGCCAGTCCTCGTGCACCGAGGAGATGTTGATGATGACCCCGCCGCCGCCCTGGGAGATGAACTGCTTGGCGGCCAGCTGGGTCGCGAAGAACGCGCTCTTCAGGTTGATGTCCATCACCTTCTGGTACTGCTCCTCGGTGGTGTCGAGGATGGAGGTGCGGGTTTCGATCCCCGCGTTGTTGATGAACGCGTCGAGCCGACCGTACGTTGTGACGGCGGTCTCGACGAGCTGTCGGAGGTCGCTGACCTTGCTCACGTCTGCCTCGATCCCGACCGCCTTGCCGCCGGCCTTTTCGATGTCGGCGACGATGGACGCGGTTGCCTCGGGGTGCGCGACGTAGTCGATGACGACGTTGGCCCCCTCGGCGGCAGCGCTCCGGGCGATGGCCTCGCCGATTCCGCTGTTGGCTCCGGTGACCACGAGTGTCTTGCCTTCCAGCAGCATGTCCTCGTCCTCTCTCTGCGTTGCGCCACGTCCCAGAAGGACAGTAAGCGCAGGGGCCCCGATAGGCGAACGGGGGTGCGACCTCAGGTGCTCCAGTCGACTCTTCCGGAGCAGATCAGATGGGCGACGATCGCGGTCCAGCCGGTCTGGTGCGAGGCTCCGAGGCCGGCGCCGGTGTCACCGTGGAAGTACTCGGAGAACGTGGGGTGGGCGTCCCACAGCGGGCCGTTCGCGACATGGGTCGGGTCGCCAGGCCTGAGGCCATCGGAGCCTGGCACGAAGAGGGCCCGCAACCGCCCGGCAAGCCGATCGGCCACCTCGGCCAGGCCCACCACCTTCCCGGATCCGGACGGCAGCTCGATCGAGAGGTTCGCCCCAGCGCCGCGCGAGTACGTCCGGAGCGCATCCACGAGCAACGCATTAGCCGGGAACCAGACCGGGCCGCGCCAGTTCGAGTTTCCACCGAAGAGGCCGGTGTCGGACTCTGCCGGGTTGTACTGGATGGACACGGGACTCCCATCGATGAGCTGCGTGTAGGGCGTACGGTACGCCGCCGACAGCGAGCGCACCCCGTAGGGCGACAGGAACTCGGCTTCGTCGAGCATCCGCGTCAGTAGGCGTACGAGCCTGCCGGGGTCCACCAGCGCCATGGTCAGGTGAGCCGCGTTGTCCGGGTGGGTCGTGATCAGTGAGTCGGTCAGGTCGGGCCTGCGCTTCTGCAGCCAGCGCAGGCGCTGGATGAAGTCCGGCACCTCGTGGGGAACCCACTCGGGGGCTTCGGCCACGGCCAGCACGGGCAGCAGTCCCACGAGCGACCGCACGCGCAGCTGCTGAGCGCCGGAGTCCGGATGCACGAGCGAGTCGTAGAAGAAGCCGTCCTCGTCGTTCCACAGAGTCACCTTGTGGCTGCCGAACCTCCGCATCGCCTGGGCGATGGCAAGGAAGTGCTCGAGGAACTTGGTCGCCGTGCCGTCCCATGCCAGATCGTGCCGGGAAAGCTCGAGGGCGATGCGCAGCATCGTCAGGCAGTAGAAGGCCATCCAGCTGGTTGCATCAGACTCCTCCAACCGGTGTCCCGCCGGGAGCGGAGCCGAGCGGTCGAAGAGCCCGATATTGTCCATGCCGAGGAACCCGCCCTCGAAGAGGTTCGAGCCCTCGACGTCCTTGCGGTTCACCCACCACGAGAAGTTGAGCAGGAGCTTGGTGAAGACCCTGACCAGGAATCCCTGGTCGCGCCTGCCGTCGATGCAGTACACCTGCCATGCCGCCCACGCATGCACCGGCGGGTTGACGTCGGAGAACGACCACTCGTAGGCAGGCAGCTGGCCGTCGGGGTGCATGGCCCACTCCCGGCAGATCAGGACGAGCTGGCTCTTCGCGAAGGCAGGGTCGACGTGGGCCATCGTGACGCAGTGGAACGCGAGATCCCAGGCGGCGAACCACGGGTACTCCCACTCGTCGGGCATCGAGATCACGTCGGCGAGGGACAGGTTCGTCCAGTGTGCGTTGCGAGCGTCCGGCCGCTGACGCTCGGCGGGCGCAGGCGGTTGCCCGGGATCGCCGGCCAGCCACTCGTCGATGTCGTAGCGGTAGACCTGCTTTCCCCATAGGAGTCCGGCGAAGGCCCGCCGGGCCACGTTCGCCTCGGCGGGACTGGTGGCGGCCGGGATGACCTCGGCGTAGAACTCGTCCGCCTCACGGGCGCGATCGGCGAAGACAGCCTCGAACCCCGTGCCGAAGGGCTCCGCCGGTAGCGCGTCCGACCGCAGCCTCAGCTGAATGGTCTCTGACTCGCCGGGTGCGATCTCGTCGTACCGGAACCAGAACGCCGCCTTGGTACCGGCGCCGGTCGGCTTGAGCGCGGATCGGTCGCCGTGTACCACAGCCTGGTTGACCGCGTCCTTCGGGTACCGAGTGCGGTTGTCCGGCGCACCGAACAGCGCCACGGCGTTGGTCTCGTTGTCGCACACCAGCACGTCGGGCTCGCCGGCGACGGCAAGGACGTAGCGACCGAGGAAGCCGTGGTCCGCCTGCACTGCCTGCAGGTCGGGTTGGGTGAGGTCGGGTGGCCTCAGCCGTCGAAGCCCAGGTTTACGGTCGTCCCGTCCCCAGGCCCAGGTGTTGTGGAACCACAGCTGAGGTATCAGGTGAAGCGGTGCCGGGTCGGGGCCATGGTTCGTCGCCGTCACTCGGATGCAGACGTCATCGGGGGCGGCCTTGGCGTAGGTCACCTCGATGTCGAAGAACCGGTTGTCGGCCAGCACGCCGGTGTCGGACAGCTCGAACTCGGGTTGGTCGCGGTTGCGCTTGGCGCTCTCCTCCACCAGCGACCGGTAAGGGAAGGCGGCCTGCGGATAGCGGTAGAGCCACCGGGCGTAGGAGTGGGTCGGCGTACCGTCAATCGCCCACCAGTACTCCTTGACGTCTTCGCCGTGGTTGCCTTGCGCGTTCGTCAGGCCGAAATACCTCTCCTTGAGTCGGTCGTCCTGCCCGTTCCAGAGCGCGAAGCCGACGTTGAGGAAGCCGAAGCGGTCGCAGAAGCCGCCGAGACCGTCCTCGCCCCATCGATAGGCGCGTTGGTGTGCCTGGTCGAACGGGAAGTACGCCCAGGCGTCGCCGTTGGATGAGTAGTCCTCGCGGACGGTGCCCCATTGCCGGCCGGCCAGGTAGGGGCCCCACAACCGCCAGGGGTCGGAGTCGCCCGGCGACTCGGATAGGCGCGCTTTTTCGGCTGTCAGCAGGGGGTT
>JBOHDU010000152.1:0-7363 GCA_050700615.1 Nocardioidaceae bacterium | reverse complement strand
TTCGTGCTCGACGAGGTGCAGACCGGTGTCGGCCTGACAGGCACGCCATGGGCCTACCAGCAGCTCGGACTGGAGCCGGACGTCGTCGCGTTCTCCAAGAAGCTGCAGGTCGGCGGGATCATGGCCGGCCGCCGGGTGGACGACGTCCCCGACAACGTCTTTGCGGTCTCCGGACGCATCAACTCGACGTGGGGAGGCGGTCTCGTCGACATGGTGCGATCGACGCGGTTGCTTGAGATCATCGAGCAACGGGGATACATCGCCCAGGCCGCCGAGACCGGTGCGTGGTTCCTGGCGCAGCTCGAGCAGCTGGTGGGGCGCCAGCCGCTGGCGGACAACGCCCGTGGCCGCGGACTCATGGTCGCGTTCGACCTGCCCGACCGGGGCGTCCGTGACGACGTGCTGTCGCGCCTGCGCACCGAGGAGCGGGTGTTGCTGCTTCCGTGCGGCGACGTTTCGATCCGCTTCCGACCCGCGCTGCCGATCGGTCGTGCGGACCTCGAGACTGGTCTCGCGGCCGTGGACCGGGTGCTGTCGAGCGCCGGCACCGCATGAACCCTGAGCTGAGGAGAGCCTGATGAGCAGCCGAGAGATCTCGTCGTACGTCGATGGGAAGCCGACGGGCGCGGGGGCGGGCGGCACCCATACGTCGACGAGCTCGGCCCACACCGGTGACGTGGTCGCAGAGGTCGCACTCGCCGACACAGACCAGTTCGTGGCTGCCTGCCGCTCCGCGAAGGCGGCGCAGCGTTCCTGGGCCGACACTCCAGCTCCGGTGCGGGGCCGGGCCGTCGCCTACATCGGCCGGCTGGTGGAGGCCAACGCCGAAGCGCTGGCTCGGGTCGTCACCCGCGAGGTCGGGAAGCCGTACGCCGAGGCGATCGGTGAGGTCCGCGAGGTGATCGACACTTGCGACTTCTTCCTCGGTGAGGGCCGCCGGCTCTACGGACAGACCGTGCCGTCGGAGATGCCCGACAAGCAGCTACTGACGTTTCGCAACCCGGTCGGCACCGTCGCGGTGATCACGGCGGGCAACTTCCCGGTGGCCGTGCCGTCCTGGTACATCGTCCCGGCGTTGCTGTGCGGCAACTCGGTGGTGTGGAAGCCCGCGGAGTACTCCGCGGCCTGTGCCGACGCCTTCAACGCGATCTTTCAGGCGGCCGGCCTTCCGCCGGGTGTACTCAACGTCGTCTACGCAGATGGCAGAACGACCTTCGCCGGACTCGATCAGGCGCTTGGCGAGCATCTGGTCGACAAGGTCGGCTTCACCGGGTCGAGCGCGGTCGGCGCCGAGATCGGTGCCCTCACCGGCCGTCACCTGCAGTCTGCCTGTCTCGAGCTCGGCGGCAAGAACCCGATGGTCGTCACCGAGGCCGCCGACCTCGCGCTGGCAGTTGAAGGCGCGTTGTTCGCCGGCTTCGGGACAGCGGGCCAGCGCTGCACGTCCTTGGGCACCGTCATCGTCCACGAGTCGGTGCACGACGAGTTTCTGCGGCTGTTCACAGCCGCCACCGAGGCTGCCGCGGTGGGGGACCCGACGCAGAAGGTGCTGTTCGGGCCGATGCTGGACGAGAAGTTCGCGCGGCGGTTCGAGGAGGTGCTCGGCTGGGTGAGGCCGCATCACGTCGTGTCCGGTTCGACCGGCACCGGGCGGATCACGTCGGACAACCCGCGAGCGGGGTTCGTCGGCTCGCCCGACGACGGCCTCTACTACCACCCCCTGATCGTCGACGGCGTTAGCGCCGACGACGACCTGTTCCTCGAGGAGACCTTCGGCCCGATCGTGGGCGTCACGTCGTACTCCGACCTGGACGAGGCGATCTCGCTGGCCAACCTGCCGGGCTACGGCCTGTCCAGCGCGATCTACACCACGGACCCCACCGAGGCGTTCGCGTTCCGGCGGGGGATAAGCGCCGGCATGGTCAGCGTCAACAACTCCACGTCGGGCGCCGAGGCGCACCTCCCGTTCGGCGGCAACGGCAAGTCCGGCAACGGAAGCCGGCAGTCGGGGATCTGGGTGCTCGACCAGTTCACCCGATGGCAGTCGATGAACTGGGACTACTCAGGTCGTCTGCAAAAAGCCCAGATGGACGTTGGTGACGTGCAGCCCGACCTCGGGTTCCGGCTCACGACCGACGAGTGAACGCCGACGAGGCCGAACCCGACGGCGGAGCTCGGTCGGCCTACCTGCGCTGGTGCTGCTGATGGCTGAGCACGACGAACTCGACCGTGCGTTCCTGGCGGGGCTGTCGCGTCTTGACGACAAGCTCGGGGCTGCGACGGGAACCGACAGCGTGGAGCCGGACCTGTTGCTCTCCCTCTTCGATGCGCAGGCAGGCAGCCGGCACCTGGACATCGAGGGCCGCCGGATGCGAGCGGTGGGGGAGTCCTTCTACACGATCGGGTCGGCCGGGCACGAAGGAAACGCCGGCGTCGCAGCCGCGCTCCGCCCCACCGATCCCGCCCTCCTGCACTACCGGTCGGGTGGCTTCTACCTCGCCAGGGCGGCGCAGCTTGGCGGTCACGACGGGCTCCGGGACGTTCTGCTCGGGCTTGCGGCCGCTGCCGACGAGCCCATCGCGGGCGGCCGGCACAAGGTGTTCGGGCACGGCGATCTCGCGGTGATCCCGCAGACGTCAACCATCGGGTCGCACCTACCCCGGGGGGTGGGGCTGGCGATGTCGCTCGGCCGGGCCGAGAAGCTCGGTGTCGCGCCGGAGTGGCCGCTCGACTCGGTGGTCGTGTGCAGCTTCGGGGATGCTTCGGCCAATCACTCCACGACTGTCGGCGCGATCAACACCGCCAGCCAGGTCGCCTACCAGGGCCTGCCGCTCCCGTTGCTGCTGGTCTGCGAGGACAACGGCTTCGGCATCAGTGTCCGGACGCCCCAGGGCTGGGTCCAGGCGGCGTACTCCGGCCGGCCGCGGCTGAAGTATCTACACGCAGACGGCACCGACGTGGTGGCCACCCTGCGCGCTGCACGCGAGGCTGCCGGGTGGGCGCGCCGACACCGGCGTCCGGTGTTCCTGCATCTGTCGATGGTCCGATTCCTCGGCCATGCCGGCTCCGACGCCGAGGTCTCCTACCGCACTCCCTCAGAGGTCGCCGCGGATCTCGCACGTGACCCGCTGCTGGTCACGGCTCGAGCGTTGGTGGCCGGTGGTGCGTGCACGACCGACGACGTGCGCGCGCGCTACGAACGGATGCGGGTGCGGGTGCACGAGACGGCGCTCGAAGTCGCCAGGCTGCCGAAGCTTCGGTCGGCCGCGGAGGTGGTGGCACCGCTGGCGCCCCGTCGCCCCGCCCTCGTGTCCGCGGCCGCCACTGTCACCGCGCCCGAGGCGGTCCGATCTGCCGCCTTCGACGGCCGGTTGCCCGAGGACGAGGGGCCGATGACGCTGGCCATGGCCATCAACCGAGCCCTCGCCGATCTGGCCGCGTCGCGACCCGGGCTGGTGATCTTCGGGGAGGACGTCGGGCGAAAGGGCGGCGTCTACGGGGTGACCCAAGGCCTGGCCCGACGACTCGGCGCCAGCCGGGTCTTCGACACGCTGCTCGACGAGCAGTCGATCCTGGGGCTCGCGCTCGGCGGCGCGCTGGCCGGGCTGACGCCGCTTCCAGAGATCCAGTACCTCGCCTACTTCCACAACGCCGCTGACCAGATCAGAGGTGAGGCCGCCACCCTGCAGTTCTTCTCCCGCGGCAGGTACCGAAACGGGATGGTGGTGCGCATCCCCGGCCTCGCGTACCAGAAGGGGTTCGGCGGTCACTTCCACAACGACAACTCGGTTGCGGCGTTGCTCGACATTCCGGGAGTGGTCGTCGCCGTCCCAGCACGAGCCGACGACGCCGCGGCGATGCTGCGAACGAGTGTGGCCGCGGCCGAAGTCGATGGGACGGTCACCCTCTTCGTCGAGCCGATAGCGCTCTACCACACGCGCGATCTTCACTCGGAGGGGGACACGGGTTGGGTGGCGCCGTACGCGCCGCCCGGGGAATGGCCGACCGCACCGATCGGCAGTGCGCGCACGCACGGCGACGGCGCCGATCTCACCTTCGTGACGTTCGGCAACGGCGTTCCGATGAGCCTGCGGGTGGCACGGCTGCTCGAGCAAGAGGGTGTCTCGACTCGGGTCGTCGACCTCCGGTGGCTGGCACCACTTCCGCTCGACGACCTGGTGCGCGAGGCAGCTGCGACCGGACGGGTGCTCGTCGTCGATGAGACGCGCCGCAGGGGAGGGGTGTCTGAGTCCGTGGTCGCGGCGCTGATCGACAACGGTTACCACGGCGCACTCGCACGGGTCACAAGCGAGGATTCGTTCGTCCCGCTCGGCGACGCGGCGGGACACGTGCTGCTCGACGAGGCGCAGATCCTCGACAGCGCACGACGACTGATGAAGGAGAGTGAACGATGGTCATGAGCGGAGTCGACCCGAGCGCGCTGCCGAGTGGCGTGGGGTGCGCTGACTGTGACTCTGGAGACGGGCCGGGGTGGTGGTTTCACCTCCGCCGGTGCGCCCAGTGTGGTCACATCGGCTGCTGTGACAGCTCGCCGTCGCAGCATGCGTCGCGACATGCACAGGCGAGTGGCCACCCGATCATGTGCAACTTCGAGCCCGGAGAGCGCTGGTTCTGGGACTACCGAACCGACCAGCTCGTCGACGGTCCCTCCTTGGCCCCGCCCGAGCACCATCCGCTCGAGCAACCGACGCCTGGCCCGAAGGGGAGAGTGCCCGCCGACTGGAAGGGGCACCTGAACACCTGAGCCAGGCGCTGACACTGGGCGTGGCTCCTCCGGTATGCCGACCTGGGGTGGAGTTGCCGGGCTGGGCGCGCGCCTCCACCAGACCCACGCGGTGGACGAGCCGGTCGGCTGACGGCGCTGGCGGCGCACCCGGGTACGCCGTCGCCCGACCGCTCGAAGGTCACGTTTGGTCTGAGCTGCGGAGTCGCGTTAAGCCCGGATCCGGGTCAAGGGATCTCTGGTGGCTGCTGGTGGGTGCTGACGGCTAGCCGGTTCCACACGTTGATCGCGGCAATGGCGATCAGCAACTGGACGATCTCCGGCTCTGCGAAGCTCGCGCTCACCCGGTCCCACACGTCATCTGGCACACCGGCAACGGAGATGCGAGTGACCGACTCGGTCAGGGCGAGCGCAGCCTGCTCGCGCTCGCTGAACAGATCCGGCACCTCATGCCAGCCGGGCAGCACATCGAGGCGACGCTGGCCCTCACCCCGCTTGCGAGCGTCGCGGTGGTGCATGTCGAGACAGAACGCGCAGCCGTTGATCTCGGAGGCCCGGATCTTGACCAGCTCAAGCAGTGCGGGCTCCAGATCGCCAGCACGGACGTAGCGCTCCATAGCGAGCACCCCTTCGACCGCCTTCTCGTCGACCTTGTGTATCGACAGGCGCTCCCCACGTGCTGTCACTGGCAACTCTCCTTATGTCGGACGCTCCGCTCTCAGCCCGGATCCGGGCTTACTTCCAACCTACTCGTGGAGATGAGGACGGGCTGACGACCAAGGGCGTCGGAGCTGGTAGATGGTCACGGGCTGCTGACCGTGCCTTCGCGGATGACGCGCTCGATCCGACGGTCTGGGACCAGCCACATGACGGCCACGCATACGTAGAAGAACACCGCGATCCAGACCCCGGCGCGTGAGTCCTCCCCTAGCAGCAGCGCCCACGCGATGCCGGCCCCATAGAGAATCGGGGACAACCTTCCCTTCACGTCGCGCCCGATCGCCTCCCGTAGGGCCGAGGCGCCGCCTTCGTTGCGCACGATCAGCGCCTGCAGCACGTAGTAGGCGACCCCGGCACCGAGCAGGTTGACGCCGTACACCACGACCGGGACCCGCGCGAGGTGGCTGTCGTCCATCCAGGCCGTCGTGAACGGGTAGAGGGAGAGCCAGAAGAGCAAGTGCAGGTTGGCCCAGAGGACGCCGCCGGAGATCCTGTCCGTCAGGAGGAACATGTGGTGATGGTTGTTCCAGTAGATGCCGATGTAGACGAAGCTGAGTAGGTACGTGAGCAGGCCGGTCCCGGACGTGTGGAGGAGCGCGGCCAAGTCATTGCCTTGCGGCACTTTGAGCTCGAGGACCATCACCGTGATGATGATGGCCAAGACGCCGTCGCTGAAGGCTTCGAGCCGATTGCTTGTCATCCAGCGATCATCCCCGATCTCGCCGTGCCCTCGAGGTACGAGGTAGGCAAGGCGAGCCGGCGAGAACCGGGGACTTTTGCTAGCCCGGCGCGTTGAGCCAGGGGTCCTTCAGGTCGAAGAAGGTCGGCTCTCCGATGGCCAGCGCGTCCATCTCCTTCATCATCTCCTGCATCTCCCGTGGCGGCTCCTTGCGCTCGCCTTCGCGCGCCGCCGCCTCGGAGGTGAAGTAGATCGCCATCGTCCACGCGTCTCTGTCGTGCCCGATCGAGAGCGTACCGAGGATGTCTGGCCGGAAGGACTGCCAGTCTGTCGGGTCGTTCGCCATCAGCTGGCGAGCACGGTCCGGGTCACTGGTGCGGCCCTGCATTACCTGGACGAAGCCGGCTTGGGCCGGGTCACCGGGAGTGTCGGCCTCGACCGAGGTGCTGTTGTGGAAGACCGGGTCGTCGGTGAACAAGGCCGCCATCTCGTTCCACCACGCAGACTGCTCCGGGCGATTGCTGTTCTCCTCGGCCGCCTCGGCGGACTCGAAACGGACGAGTGCCACCGTCCGCCCGTCGTCGGTCACCCCTGAGGTGCTGCCGAGCCACCCCTTTGCTCCTGGGGCGACTTCGGCCACCCACTTGTCGAGCTGCGCACGCACCCGCGCCGCATCTGACACGCGCCCCTGAATGACTTGTACGAACATATCCACTCCCACCACATGCGGGTCGCCCACGCCAACCCGGCTGTGCTTCGACGCTACTCCCGCGTGTCGAGGCCCGCGAGGTCTCGGGCCGGGCCATCTGAGGGCACAAATCCGGACGCCGCACGTCATCACGGATCAAACGTCACCCACTTTCTTGGTCGTCATTTCGGCGCGACGCTGTTCGCTGCTCCGGACAGCCACCGACCGGGGCTCCAGCTCAGGCTGTGCAGGCCTACCCTCCAGCCACGGCTCGGCGAGGGGGTTGACCCTGGGCCGGCCAACGATGGCTCGCCCGAGAAGGTGAACGCCGGGCACGCGGGGCCAGGCGACGACGCACCGAACACGTCGCGTGGATAGGCACAGCCACGCTCGCCGCATGGCTGGCGGTCGCGCTCCCGCTCGCACGAACTGCGGGCGGTGCCAGCGGCCTCATTGAGTCTCGCTTGGTGTCCGAGGGGGGACTTGAACCCCCATGCCCTAATACGGGCACTAGCACCTCAAGCTAGCGCGT
>JBOHDU010000151.1:0-2160 GCA_050700615.1 Nocardioidaceae bacterium | reverse complement strand
GGTCACATCCGGTCGCGGGTGGCGCTCCCGGCGTACGACGATGGACACATGGACACCCCGGAGCCACTTTTCGAGGCGATCGACCACGTCGGGGTCGCGGTTCCAGACATCGACGAGGCGATCGCGTTCTACCGCGACGCGTTCGGGATGCACGTCGTGCACGAGGAGACCAACGAGGACCAGGGCGTGCGCGAGGCGATGCTGCGAGTCGGGGACGGCGACTCCCAGGTCCAGCTGCTCGCCCCGCTCGACGAGACGTCCCCGATCGCGAGGTTCATCGACCGGTCCGGGCCGGGCCTGCAGCAGCTGGCCTGCCGGGTCGGCGACATCGAGACGGTCTCGGCGGCGCTGCGCGCGCGCGGGCTGCGGCTGGTCTACCCCGAACCGCGCCGCGGGACCTCGGACAGCCGGGTCAACTTCGTCCACCCCAAGGACACCGGTGGGGTGCTCGTCGAGCTCGTCGAGCCCGCTCCGGCCGATGCCGACGGCTAGGGATCTACAGCGCGCAGGCGTGTCGACGGTGGTGGCGGCTGCGACATACGACACAGGGCTTACTGATCGGTAGCGGGGCCGATAGATTGCCAGGCAGCACCTGCGGGTCGTGACGACGGCGTCCGACGTAGGCCCACGTACGACGATCGAAGGTTCCGTCATGGCTTCCCGACCAATGCAGCAGATCCTGGCAGCGATCTGCTCCGAGGAGACCGAGCCCGGCGACTTCGCCAACCTCCAGGTTCCCGACAGCTATCTTGGCGTGACGGTGCACAAGGACGAGGCGAGCATGTTCGTCGGCCAGCCGTCGGCCGACAAGGACCCGCGCAAGAGTCTGCACCTCGACGAAGTGCCGACTCCGGAGCTTGGCCCGGGCGAGGCGCTGGTCGCGGTGATGGCGTCGGCCATCAACTACAACACCGTGTGGACGTCGATCTTCGAGCCGATCCCGACGTTCGCATTCCTCGAGCGCTACGGCAAGCTGTCGCCGCTCTCAGCGCGCCACGACCTGCCCTACCACGTTGTGGGCTCCGATCTGGCAGGCGTTGTGCTGCGGACCGGGCCCGGGGTACACGCCTGGACGCCGGGCGACCACGTCGTCGCGCACTGCCTGTCGGTCGAGCTCGAGAGCCCCGACGGCCACAACGACACCATGCTCGACCCGGAGCAACGCATCTGGGGCTTCGAGACGAACTTCGGTGGCCTTGCCCAGCTGGCCCTCGTGAAGTCGAACCAGCTGATGCCCAAGCCTGCCCACCTCACCTGGGAAGAGGCGGCGGCCCCGGGCCTGGTCAACTCCACGGCATACCGACAGCTCGTCTCACCCAACGGCGCAAATATGAAGCAGGGCGACATCGTGCTGATCTGGGGTGCCTCAGGCGGGCTCGGCTCGTACGCGACCCAGTTCGCGCTCAACGGCGGTGCGATCCCCGTGTGCGTCGTGTCGTCGCCGGACAAGGCCGCGCTGTGCCGGTCGATGGGCGCCGAGTTCATCATCGACCGTCGAGCCGAGGACTACCGGTTCTGGAAGGACGAGACCACCCAGGACCAGAAGGAGTGGCGGCGCTTCGGTGCCCGCATCCGCGAGCTGACCGGGGGCGA
Organism: Nocardioidaceae bacterium; assembly: GCA_050700615.1. Taxonomy (GTDB): domain Bacteria; phylum Actinomycetota; class Actinomycetes; order Propionibacteriales; family Nocardioidaceae; genus JBOHDU01. Next base: position 567 of record JBOHDU010000151.1, on the reverse strand, counting down.
CGACCCCGACATCGTCTTCGAGCACCCCGGCCGCGAGACGTTCGGCGCCTCGGTCTTCGTGGCACGTCGCGGTGGCACGATCGTGACGTGCGCGTCGACATCGGGATACCTGCACGAGTACGACAACCGATACCTCTGGATGAACCTCAAACGCATCGTCGGGTCGCATTTCGCGAACTACCGCGAGGCGTGGGAGGCCAACCGACTTGTGGCGAAAGGTCTGATACATCCCACGCTGAGCAAGACGTATCCGTTGGCCGAGACACGACAGGCCGCGTACGAGGTCCACATGAACCGGCACCAGGGGAAGGTCGGGGTACTCTGCTTAGCACCGGAGGAAGGCCTCGGAGTGCGTGACCAGCAGCTTCGAGACAGGCACATCGGGGCCATCAGCCGTTTCCAAGGTGTGTAGTCCGGGGTCGCCTGCGCACCCCTTCGAGAGCGAGGTGCCCTGCCGACCATGAGTGAGCAGCCAGGACAGCAAGGGGGGTTGTCCATCTTCCTCGATCCCGACGAGCCGGACCAGACAGACCAGGTGTACGACGACGAGTCGACGGTGTTCCCGGT
>JBOHDU010000150.1:0-3320 GCA_050700615.1 Nocardioidaceae bacterium | reverse complement strand
ACATCGACCACGTCGTCATCGGGCCGACCGGCGTGTTCACCGTGAACGCCAAGAACCGCCCGAACACGTCGATCTGGGTCGGCGGCGACACCTTCATGGTCAACGGCCAGCGGGTGCCCTATATCCGCAACAGCCGCCACGAGGCCCGCCGTGCTGCGCGGTTGCTTACCGAGCAGGTCGCCTTCGCGGTCGAGGCGGTCGGCGTCGTCGCGGTGGTGGGTGCGTACAAGGGCTACACGGTGAAGAAGCAACCCGAGGACGGTGCCGTGGTGGTCGTACCGCTCAAGCGCATCACCCGGTACCTGCGAAGACTGCCGCTCCGCCTCAGCGCTCGCGAGATCGACGCCATCTACGAGGTCGCCCGACGGTCGACGACCTGGCACTGACTGGTCCGCCGGATCGCACTTTGCAGGGTCCCTGGCGGGCGTTAGGAGTGTTAGGGCACTTTATGTGGATCTCATAAAGTGCCCTAACACTCCTAACATGGAACTGTGAAGGCGCTGACCAACCCATACACCCGAACGCCGGTGCCGAGCCTCAGGCAGTCGTCGGTCGTGACGACCAGCTCGAGTCATTTGACCTGCTGCTCGCTCGCTTCGGGGCCGGCCGGGGCCGGCCGGGGCGATCGCTAGTGGCGACCGCCGGCCGACGAGCTATCGGACGCGGCTCAGTTTGTCTGTTCATGCCTGAACTGTCGGTGCCCCGGCCTAGCCTGATGTCCGCGACAGGAGGGTGGCGGAGGAGTGACGGTGGAGGCTACGCAAGGACTGTCCCGCAAGCATCTGGTGGCTGCGGCCGTCGAGCGGTGGGCGAAGGACCTGGTCGATACCGGCAAGCGCAATCCGCTCCTCTATTACCGCAGCCTGCAGGCCGGAACGCTGTCGCTCGATCACGCGGACCAGGCGGCGCTGACCGCCTTCCTCGCGGGGAGCCAGACGAAGTTGTCGTCGTTGTTCCCGACGCCAACGGGGTCTGCCGATGCGCTCAAGCGCATCCGCACGATCCGCAAGAAGGTTCTCACCCTTGAAGAGGAGCGCGGCATCCAGACCGGCTACCTCGCGATCGGCATGGCGACGTGGACGGAGGAAGGAACTGCCGCGACCGAGCGAGCGCCGGCCGCCCCGATCTTGTTGCGTGAGATCTGGATCAAGCCTCGGAGCGCATCAGAGAGTGACTTCGATCTGACGTTGGCGGAGGAGGCCGCGTACAACCCGGTCCTTCTCCACTACTTGAACGAGAACTTCGGCTCCGTAGTCGACCTGAGCGGCCTGCCGGAGGACCCTGATGAGAAGAGCTGGCCCGGCATCGCCGAATCCTTCGGAGCCCTCGAGTCGGCGTGTGCCCAGGTCCCGGGATTCGCGACGGAGCGGGCGCTCCAGGTGGGCAGTTTCTCCTATCAGAAGCTCCCGATGGTCAATGACCTGCAAGCGGACCTCGAGCTGCTGCTCGAGTCAGACGTGATCGCCGCACTGGCAGGCGACGCCCAAGCGCAGCAGGCATTGAGAGGAATCCCGGGTGCGGGGCTCTCGCTCGAGCTGTCGCGACCGGACCACACTCCACCGGCCGATGAGTTTCTCGTCCTCGACGCCGACTCATCGCAGAACTACGCGATCAACGCGGCATTTGGTGGCAGTCACGTCGTCATCAAAGGCCCGCCCGGGACGGGCAAGAGTCAGACGATCACCAACCTCATCGCCGGACTGATAGCGCGAGGCAAGCGCGTCCTGTTCGTCGCGGAGAAGCGCGCCGCGATCGACGCCGTCCTCGGTCGCCTTGGGTCGGCAGAGCTGGACACCTGGGTCATGGATCTTCATGACGGGCTCTCGAATCGGCGTCGGGTGGCACAGCAGCTCGCCGAGACTCTCGAGCGCGCCTCGCGTACCGGCATCCCCGATGTTGGGGCACTTCACCGGGAACTGGTTGCCAGCCGCGAGCGGCTCATCAACCATTCGGAGATGATGCACCGGCCGCGCGAGCCCTGGGGACGTAGCGCTTATGAGCTCCAGGCGCTCCGCCTCCAGGTGGGTGACGTGAAGCCGAGCTTCCGCTTTCGGGGAGCTCGACTCGCGGCCGCGACTCCGGAGATGATCGAAGAGGCCATAGCCGTCGTGACCGAGTACGCCGAGCTCGACGGGCTTAAGCAGGCCGAGGCTGGTGCGTGGTCCGGCGCGCAAGTGGACACGGCCGATCAGGCACGGCAGGCGATTGAGATCGTTCGGCAACTCCGCGATCGCACGGTGCCAGACGCAGGGACGAAGCTGAACTCGCTCGTCGAGAGCCTCGGCCTGCGGCGGCCGACGTCAGTCGATCAGTGGGGCACTCTTCTTGAGCTCGTCAATCAGGTCGCCGGTCTTCGGCAACACCTCGCTGAGGAGGCGTTCGGTGAGGATCAGCACGCGCTGGTGGCAGCGACGGCGACGCGTCGCTGGCGCAAGGAAAAAGGCGTGACCATGCCGTGGGGCGTACGACGCCGCTCCGTCAAGACCGCCCGCGGACTCGTCGTGGCGGGTAAGCCCAACAAGGCCGAGCTCCACACGAAACTGGTCCATGCAACTGAGCTCACCACAGCCTGGCGTGCCGCGTCCGCAGACGGAACTGCGCCCCGCTTGCCTGCCGACCTCGCCGGAACCCAGCAGCAGCTGGAGCAGATGACGAACGAACTGCGTGGACTTGGAGCGTTCGTCGTCTCCACCGACCTCGGCTCACTCGACCCCGCGTCCTCGCTCCCACAGCGACTGGATGCCTTGGTCCGCGACCAGCCGCAGCTGTCCAAGCTGCCCAGGCTGCGCGAACTGCACCGCAAGATCCATGACCTTGACCTCCATGGGTTCGCGGACGAGTGCCGTGCCGGAGACGTGCAGCCACACGACATGCGCGCGCATCTGGAGGCGTCGTGGCTCGACTCGATCCTCGAAGAGACCGCGCTAGTCGACGCCAACTACGGAGCCTTTCAGGGCACGACCCTCAACCGGGTAGTCGACTCGTTCCAGACCGCCGACACCCAGCACATTCAGTCCGCAGGCCGACGCGTGCAGCGCGCGGCTGCCGAGGCGCTCTATGCCGCGCTGAACGCCCACCCCGAACAGGCTTTGCTTATCCGCAAGCAGGCCAGCCTGAAGCGTCGGCACATGCCGATGCGCGATCTGCTCAAGCAGGCAGGCGACGTGTTGCTTGCAGCCAAGCCGTGCTGGGCGATGTCGCCCTTGGTCGTCAGCCAAGTGCTTCCATTGCGACGGATGTTCGACGTCGTGATCTTCGACGAGGCCAGCCAGATCCCGCCAGCGGATGCAATCCCGTCCATCGCTCGAGGCGAGAAACTC
>JBOHDU010000149.1:0-6196 GCA_050700615.1 Nocardioidaceae bacterium | reverse complement strand
GTCACGCGGTCACAGCGGGCCGGCTACCACGCCCGAGTGCTTCGCCACGCCGAGCTCACCGAGGCACAGCTTGGCGAAATCATCACCAAGGCCGAGACATGGCGAGGGGGCCAGACCGAGCGCGGGTTCTCGATGGCGCTGAACCGGCTCGCCGACCCGGCCGACGGGCGCTGCGTCATGGTGTTGGCGTACGACGACACCGGCGAGCTGAAGGGGCTGCTGTCGTTCGTGCCCTGGGGAGTCCGGGGCCTCTCCCTCGACCTGATGCGCCGTCATCCCGACTCGGTCAACGGCCTGATGGAGTTCATGGTGTCCGCCCTCATCGACGCATGCGAGGGCCTTAGAGTGCGCCATGTCTCGCTGAACTTCGCGATGTTCCGTGAGGTCTTCAGTGAGGCCGACAAGGTCGGCGCAGGACCGGTCCTGAAGCTCACCAACGCGGCACTCACCCTCGCATCGCGCTTTTGGCAGCTGGAGAGCCTCTACCTGTCCAACGCGAAGTATCTGCCTCGCTGGACGCCACGGTTCATCTGTTACGACCGCAACGGCTCCTTGACCCAGGCGCTCATCGCGGCGGGTATGGCCGAGGGCTTCCTCCGTGGCCCGCGGCTGCTGCGCCGCCGGGCCAGCACTGAGCCAGGATCGATGAGGCCGGCTCTCGGGCCGGTCGCATTCGCCGAACGCGTCCGCCAACAGGAGCTCGATCTCTCACGTCCTGCGCTGCCCGAGCGCAGGGTCGGCGAGCAAGAACGCGTCCGCCGCCGCAAGCTCGACGCACTTCGAGCCGAAGGCATGGACCCCTATCCGGTGAGCGTGCCGCGTACAGCCAGTCTGCAAGAAGTGCACGACGACCACCCGGCGCTGCCACCGGGCGAGAGGACCGGCACCACCGTGTCGGTGACCGGGCGAATCATGTCGATCCGCGATCACGGCCGGCTGTGCTTCGCGACGCTAAGCGAAGATGGCGTCTCCCTCCAGGTGATGCTCGAGCAGGCCGCGTGCGACCAGCTGCCGCGATGGCGGCGGTGCACCGACATCGGTGACGAGGTAAGCATCACCGGGCAGGTGGTCACGACCAGGTCCGGGGAGCTCACGGTGTCCGCGTCCAGCTGGCGGATGGCCGCGAAGTGCCTGCACCCGCTGCCGGACACCCGCGTCGGGTTCACCGATCCCGAGCTGCGAGTGCGGCGTCGCCACCTCGACCTGATGATGAACGCCGACTCCCTGGCCCTGATGGTGCAGCGCGGGCAAGCGGTGCGGGCGCTCCGCGTCGGCTTCGAGCGCCGCGGCTTCAGCGAGGTCGAGACGCCGATGCTCCACGGCGTGCACGGCGGCGCCAACGCGCGGCCGTTCGTGACCCATCTCAATGCGCTCGACACCGACGTATTCCTCAGGATTGCCCCGGAGCTCTACCTGAAGCGACTCTGCGTGGCGGGCATGAGCAAGGTGTTCGAGCTCAACCGCAGCTTCCGCAACGAGGGCACCGACAGCAGCCACAACCCAGAGTTCACCTCGGTCGAGGCCTACCAGGCCTACGCCGACTACACCACCATGCGTGACCTCACCCGCGAGCTGATCATCGAGATGGCGACCGCCGTCTACGGCAAGCCGATCGTGCGCCGGCTCACGCCTGGCGGCTCGGCGGTCGACGTCGACATCTCCGGCCCCTGGGAGACTCAAACCGTGCACCAGGCGGTCTCGGCAGCGGTCGGTACCGAGGTCGACACCACCACGCCGGACTCGCAGCTGCGGGAGCTGGCGAGGGCCTACGCCGTCCGGACTCCGCCGGACGCAAGTCAGGGACATCTCGTGACCCGGCTGTACGAGGACCTCGTCGAGCAGCGCACCGAGCTGCCCACCTTCTACGTCGACTTCCCGATCGAGACGTCGCCACTCACGCGGGCCCACCGGCACGACCCGCGGTTGGCCGAGCGCTGGGACCTGGTCGCCTTCGGTCTCGAGATCGGTACGGCGTACTCCGAGCTGAGCGACCCCATCGAGCAACGTCGCCGGCTGACCGCCCAGTCGCTGCGAGCCGCCGCCGGCGACACCGAGGCGATGTCGCTCGACGAAGACTTCCTGACCGCCCTCGAGTACGGCCTGCCGCCGACCGGGGGTCTCGGGCTCGGCGTCGACCGGCTGGTGATGCTGCTGACCGGTCAGAACATCCGCCGAACCCTCGCGTTCCCGTTCACCAAGCGGGCCTGAGCCCTCTCCAGGCTGAGGCTCCGGGGTTACCTCCGCTCGGCAGCTGCGACCTGCGGCCGCACCCGTCGCGTCTCGTCGGTTGCGGTCCAGATGTAGGCGCCGACCAGCACCGCGAGCGCGAACGTGACCCCGAGCACCACCCGCCCGACCACCTGCGCGTCGGCCGGACCGGAGGGCAGGTCGCCGGTCAGGGCCCAGGCCAGCGCCGCGACCCCGACCAGCCCGATCAGCAAGGTGCCGAGCACGCCCAGCGCGAGGAAACGTGCGGCCGTGAGCGACACGAACGCCGAGCGAACCCCGGCGACGAGCGCCGCGGCACCACCGAGCGTCAGCGGCGCGGCCGCGGCCAGCATGACCCAGGGTTGGGCGGGCATCACCCAGCCCCCGGCGCAGGATGCCGCCACCACCAGGAGGCCGGCCCAGCACCCCACCCGCGGCCACAACCAGCCTGCGTACACCCCGAGCAGGCCGGCCAACCCGGCCAGCACGACCACCGGCCAGGTGAGCCGGTGCCGGCCACCATCGGCGACCTGCAGCAGCAGACTGATGCCGGACGGCACCGTCAGGCAGACCGTGGCCACCGCGGCGAAGCCGACACGCGCCGAGGCGGAGGGGACCTGGCGTGACGTGAGCACGAGCCCGGCAATCGTCGCGGCAGAGGCCAGCAGCACGACAGGGCGCAGCCAGGCCGTGGGCAGATCGGGGGTGAAACCGACCAGCATGACGACGGAAGCCACGCCGGCCAGGACACCGGCCAACACGGCCCAGGCACCCTCCCATCTCAGCGCCAGGTGCTCTCGCGCGTGTACCGGCTCGAGAAGCATGGTCAGGGCACTCCACATCACCAGCACCACGACGACGGCAGCCAGAATCGTGACCTGCGGGTGGAGGACCAACCCTGGCGTTGCCCGAGGGCCGGCGTGCAGCGAGAAGTACACCCGGATCGGCCAGCCGACGGCCAGCGGAACGGCCCACCCGAACAAGGCGACGAGGCTCCAGCGCCAGGGGAGCTCGCACGTGATCGCGATGCCGCCGGCCACGAGGGCACCCACCCCGACGGGCAGGATCAGCAGCGCGAGGACGAGGTCGGCATCTGACCGCAGCGTCGACCCCAGCGCCAGCCCGAACACCGCCCCGGCCGCGCCGAGCGCCACTGCCGGCCCGGCTCCTACCCGATGGCTCGTCGCGAGGCAGAGCGCCCCCACGCCTACGGCGATCGCGAGACTGGCACCGATCCAGCCGATGAGGTGGTCATCCAGCAGGCGCAAGCCGGTCAGCTGCCGCGAGACGTCGACGGCGTTGCCGAGACAGCTCAGTGCCAGGCAGGAGCACAGGAACGCGACGCCGGGTGCGACTGCCCGGTGGATACGTGCCACCGGCCGGTCCTCGGGACTGGCCATCGCTCAGGCTTCGAGCACGACCGGGATGATCATCGGCCGGCGCCGATGCGTCTGGCTGACCCAGCGTCCCGTCGTACGCCGGATGACCTGCTGGAGCTGGTAGGAGTCGACGTTTCCGTCCTGCACCGCCCTGCGCAGCGCTTCCTCGATCAGCGGCTTGACGTCCTCGAAGACACTCTCGTCCTCTGCGAAGCCGCGAGCATGGATCTCGGGGCCGGCCACGAGCTTCCCGGAGCCGGAGTCGAGCACCACCATGACGCTGATGAAGCCTTCGTCGCCGAGGATGCGACGGTCCTTGAGCTCGCTTTCGGTGATGTCGCCGACGGTCGAGCCGTCGACGAAGACATAGCCGCAGTCGACCTTGCCGACCACGGTCGCGTCACCGTCGACCAGGTCGACGACCACCCCGTCCTCGGCCACGACCACGTGGCTGGCCTCGATGCCGGTGCTCCTCGCCAGCGCGGCATTGGCCACCATATGGCGGATCTCGCCGTGCACGGGGAGCACGTTGCGCGGCCGCAGGATGTTGTAGCAGTAGAGCAGCTCGCCCGCGCTGGCGTGACCCGAGACGTGAACGAGGGCGTTGCCTTTGTGGATGACGTTGGCGCCGAGCCGGACCAGGCCGTTGATGACACGGAAGACGGAGTTCTCGTTGCCCGGGATCAGGCTGGAGGCGAGCACCACGGTATCGCCCGGCTCGATGTGGATCGAATCATGGTCGCGGTGCGCGATACGGGCGAGTGCCGACATCGGCTCTCCCTGGGAACCAGTGGAGATGATCACGACCTCGTCGGGTCGGTAGCTGCTCAGCTCACGGAGGTCGACCAACGTGTGCGCAGGCACCTTCAGATAGCCGAGGTCGCGAGCCACCGCCATGTTGCGCAGCATCGAACGGCCGACATAGGCGACCTTCCGCCCCTGCGCCACGGCGGCATCCATGACCTGCTGGACACGGTGGACGTGCGACGCGAAGCAAGCCACGATGATGCGCTGAGTGCTGGCGGCGAACACCTGCTCGAGCACCGGCCCAATCTCGCGCTCGGCCGTCGTGAAGCCCGGGACCTCGGCGTTGGTCGAATCGACGAGGAAGAGGTCGACCCCCTCCTCGCCGAGGCGCGCGAACGCGCGCAGGTCGGTGATGCGGCCGTCGAGCGGGAGCTGGTCCATCTTGAAGTCGCCGGTGTGCAGCAGCAGCCCGGCATCGGTACGCACGGCCACTGCCAGAGCGTCGGGGATCGAGTGGTTGACGGCGATGAACTCGAGCCGGAACGGCCCGAAGGTCAACGTGTCGCCCTCCGACACCACATGCTTGGGCGCCCGGGTCTGACGATGCTCGCGCAGTTTTGCCTCGAGTAGCGCCAGGGTCAGCTTGGAGCCGACGAGAGGGATGTCGGCGCGCTCACGCAACAAGTAGGGCACGGCGCCGATGTGGTCCTCGTGGCCGTGCGTGAGGACGACGGCCTCGACATCGTGCAGGCGGTTACGGATGGGGCCGAAGTCGGGCAGGATCAGGTCGACACCGGGTTGGTTCTCGTCGGGAAACAACACGCCGCAGTCGATGACCAGCAGTCGACCGCGATGCTCGAGTGCGGTCATGTTGCGGCCGACCTCACCGAGCCCACCGAGTGGGATGACGCGCAGCCCCCGCCTCGACAGGGTGGGTGGCAGCCCGAGCTCTGGGTGCGGATGGCTCATGCGGATCCGCCGATCAGACCGGCCGTGGTCAGGTCGGCGTGAAGCTCGGCTACCTGCTCAGCCGTGGCCTCGACCAGAGGCGGACGGACACGGCGGTTGGACAGCACTCCGGTCAACTCGAGCGCGGCCTTGACCATGATGGCACCCTGAGTCCGGGTCATGATCGCCCGCACAGCAGGCAGCACCGCTCGGTCGATCGATCGGGCCCGCTCGAGGTCACCCCTCTGGACGGCCTCGATCAGCTCGGCGTACCGAGTGCCGGCGACCTGGCCTACCACGGACACCAGGCCGACCGCCCCGAGCGCGAGCCACGGCAGGTTGAGCGTGTCATCGCCCGAGTAGATCGCGAGGTCGGTCTGGCGCATCAGCCAACTGCCCGCGTGCAGATCGCCGCTGGCCTCCTTGACCGCCACGATCCGCTCGTGCGCCGCGCAGCGCGCGAGGGTCTCGGCGGAGAGCTTCACCCCGGCTCGGCCGGGGATGTCGTAGAGCATCACCGGCAGATCGGTCGCGTCCGCTATCGCCTCGAAGTGGGCAGCGATCCCCGGCTGGGGTGGCTTGCTGTAGTAGGGCGTGACTGCGAGCAGGGCATCGGCACCGGCCTTGGCCGCGAGCCGCGCGAGCTCGAGCGAGTGCTCGGTGCTGTTGGTACCGACTCCCGCGACGATGACGGCTCGGTCACCGACCGCCTCATGCACAGATCGCACCAGTCGGCCCAGCTCGTCGTCGCTCAGCGTCGGGGACTCCCCCGTCGTACCGCAGACAACCAGGCCGTCGTGCGCGCATCGATCGACGACGTGACAGGCCAAGGCGGCGGCCGCGTCGGTGTCGAGGGATCCGCTGGCGTCGAACGGCGTGACCATCGCGCTCAACATCCGTCCGAAGGGTGCAGT
>JBOHDU010000148.1:0-2051 GCA_050700615.1 Nocardioidaceae bacterium | reverse complement strand
GCCTTCGAGAATGCCATCGCGGTCGTGATGGCCCTCGGCGGGTCCACCAACGCGGTGCTTCACCTCCTCGCGATCGCACGGGAGGCCGAGGTCGACCTGAGGCTCGACGACTTCAACCGGATCGGGGACGCCGTGCCCCATCTCGGCGACCTCAAGCCCTTCGGCCGGTTCGTGATGAGCGACGTCGACCGCGTCGGCGGGATTCCTGTCGTCATGAACGCGCTGCTCGAGGCGGGGCTGGTCCACGGCGACTGCCTCACCGTCACCGGTCGCTCCGTCGCCGACAACCTGGCCTCCCTCGACCCGGGGCGCCCCGACGGCACGGTCATCCGGGGTCTCGACCGCCCTCTGCACCGCACCGGCGGACTGACGATCCTGCGTGGTTCCCTGGCGCCGGACGGGGCGGTGGTCAAGTCGGCGGGATTCGACCAGGACATCGTCGAAGGCGTTGCCAGGGTGTTCGACGGCGAGCGGGCGGCGCTGGACGCGCTTGCCGCCGGCGCGATCAAGGCAGGTGACGCGGTGGTCATCCGCTACGAGGGGCCCAAGGGTGGGCCGGGCATGCGGGAGATGCTGGCGATCACCGGCGCCATCAAGGGCGCCGGGCTGGGAAAGGATGTGCTGCTGCTCACCGACGGCCGGTTCTCGGGCGGCACGACCGGACTCTGCGTCGGTCACGTGGCGCCGGAAGCGGCCGATGCTGGACCGATCGCGTTCATCAGGGACGGTGACCGAGTCCGCCTCGACGTTCCCAACCGTAGTCTGGACGTGCTTGTCGACGAGGCCGACATGGCGCCACGTCGGAAGGGCTGGGAGCCACCGCCGCCGAGGTACACGACCGGGGTTCTCTCCAAGTACACCAAACTGGTGCAGTCTGCCGCTGTCGGAGCCGTCTGCTCCTGACGGCTCGGCGTCAAGGCGCGGTCTTCCCCCAGCCACCGGCAGGGTCGCATAACGGACCCATGTCCCAGGATCTGAGATGCGGGTGCCTCTGGCTTGACGTTGTCCCGGCCGGTCGGTCACGGTTGACCCAATGAAGCAGCACTTCGTCGTACTCATCGACGCGCTGGGGCCGATCGACTGATCGCGGTATTAGCGCGTCCCCCTCGAATGCCCGCCGGGCCGAGGGGGTTTTTTGTTGGTCCGACGAAGGCATGTCCGCAGCGGCGAAAGGTCGTCATGGCAGAGCAGGTGACGGGGGCCCAGAGCCTCATCCGTGCACTGGAACACGCCGGGGTGGACACGGTATTCGGGATCCCTGGGGGTGCGATCCTCCCGGCCTACGACCCGCTGCTCGACTCCACCAAGATCAGGCACATCCTGGTCCGGCATGAGCAAGGTGCTGGGCACGCCGCGCAGGGATATGCGGTCGCCACCGGCCGGGTGGGCGTGTGCATGGCCACGAGCGGCCCCGGTGCGACCAACCTGGTGACTCCGCTGGCCGACGCGCACATGGACTCGGTGCCCGTGGTCGCCATCACCGGCCAGGTGACCAGCGCGGCAATCGGGTCGGACTCCTTCCAGGAGGCCGACATCCGGGGCATCACCATGCCGATCACCAAGCACAACTACCTGGTCACCGACCCTGCCGACATTCCCCGGGTCGTCGCGGAGGCGTTCTACATCGCGTCGACCGGGCGCACCGGACCGGTCCTCGTTGACATCGCCAAGGACGCGTTGCAGGCCACGACAAGCTTCGACTACCCCGCCACGGTCTCCTTGCCCGGCTACCACCCGGTGACCCGGCCGCACCGCCGGCAGATCCGGGACGCAGCCCGGCTGATCGCGCAGGCACAGCGCCCGGTGCTGTACGTCGGCGGCGGTGTCATCAGGGCGTCGGCCAGCGCGGAGCTGCTCCAGCTGGCGGAGCTCACGAAGATCCCCGTCGTCACCACTCTGACGGCTCGGGGCGCCTTTCCTGACAGCCATCGGCTGCACCTCGGGATGCCCGGCATGCACGGCACCGTGGCCGCGGACGGGGCACTTCAGCGCAGCGACCTCCTCGTGGCGCTCGGAGCCCGCTTCGACGACCGGGTCACCTGCCGCCTCGA
>JBOHDU010000147.1:0-4875 GCA_050700615.1 Nocardioidaceae bacterium | reverse complement strand
GGCCTACCTGCACCGCGGCGCCCGGATCCCCCGTGCGGTCGCGGCCCGGGCGCTGCTGAGCCCGTTCGACCCCCTGGTCTGGGAGCGGAGCCGCACCGAGCACCTGTTCGGATTCCGCTACCGCATCGAGATCTACGTGCCCGGGCCCAAGCGCGTCTACGGCTACTACGTCCTGCCCTTCCTGCTCGGAGACCAGATCGTGGCCCGCGTCGACCTCAAGGCCGACCGCCAGCGGGGAGCCCTGGTCGTCAAGGGTGCCTATGCCGAGCCGGTCGCGCCCCCGGACACCGTGCCAGAGCTCGGGGTCGAGCTGCGGAGACTGGCCGGCTGGCTCGGCCTCGACCGGGTGGAGGTGGAGCGACATGGCGGCCTCGCCGACGACTTGGCCGGCTGGCTGCGGCCGTTCGCCCGAGCGGTTGATGGTGCCGTGGAAACTCGTGATCCGGATGCTGCGTCGCCTAAGATGGGCGGGTCCGGCCGTTGACGCGCGTCCGCTCGTGAGGCCGAGCCACCGACCACCAAAAGCCAGGAGTCCCGCTCGTGCCCGCAATGATCGACAAGATCCTTCGTTTCGGCGAGGGCAAGCAGCTACGCAAGTTGGAGGCTGCAGCTGCCCAGGTCAACGCGATCGAGGGCGACATCAAGGCGATGAGCGACGAGGAGCTGCAAGGCCAGACCGCGGAGTTCCGGCGGCGGCTGGCTGATGGCGAGACGCTCGACGCCCTGCTCCCAGAGGCGTTCGCGACCGTGCGCGAATCCGCCTGGCGGGTGCTCGGGCAACGCCACTTCGACGTCCAGGTGATGGGCGGGGCGGCGCTCCACTTCGGCAACATCGCCGAGATGAAGACCGGTGAGGGCAAGACCCTGGTCGCGACCCTTCCGGCGTACCTCAACGCGCTGACCGGCAAGAGCGTGCACATCGTCACGGTCAACGACTACCTCGCCAGATACCACGCGGAGTGGATGGGGCGCGTCTACCACTTCCTCGGCATGACCGTGGGGATGATCCTGCCCGAGCTGACACCGGAGCAGCGGCGCGAGTCCTATGCAGCCGACATCACCTACGGCACCAACAACGAGTTCGGCTTCGACTACCTGCGCGACAACATGGCCGGGAGCATCGAGGAGCTCGTGCAGCGCGGCCACGACTTCGCGATCGTCGACGAGGTCGACTCGATCCTGATCGACGAGGCCCGGACGCCGCTGATCATCTCCGGACCGTCCGACGAGACCGTGAAGTGGTACGACGAGTTCGCGGCCGTGGTCGGCCGGATGCGCCCCGACATCGACTACGAGTTCGACGAGAAGAAGAAGACGGTGTCCGTGCTCGAGCCGGGGATCGACACCGTCGAGGACCATCTCGGAATCAACAACCTGTACGACGCGATCAACACGCCGCTCATCTCGTTCCTCAACAACGCGATCAAGGCCAAGGAGCTGTTCCGGCGCGACCGTGACTACGTCGTGCTCGAGGGCGACGTTCTGATCGTGGACGAGCACACCGGGCGGATCCTGCACGGTCGCCGCTACAACGAAGGCCTGCACCAGGCCATCGAGGCCAAGGAGGGCGTGACGATTCGCGAGGAGTACCAAACCCTCGCCACGATCACCCTCCAGAACTACTTCCGCCTCTACGAGAAGCTGTCGGGAATGACCGGTACGGCCATGACCGAGGCCTCGGAGTTCAGCAAGATCTACCGGCTCGGGGTGATTCCGATCCCGACCAACCGGCCGTTGATCCGCATCGACCAGGCCGATCTCGTCTACCGCACCGAGGAAGCCAAGTACGCCGCGATCGTCGATGACATCGCGGACCGCCACTCCAAGGGCCAGCCGATGCTCGTCGGCACCACGTCGGTCGAGAAGTCCGAGCACCTGTCCGGCCTGCTCAAGCGGCTCGGCATCCCGCATACGGTCCTCAACGCCAAGCACCACCAGGACGAGGCGCACATCGTCGCGCAGGCCGGACGCCGGGGTGCCGTCACCGTGGCCACCAACATGGCCGGTCGCGGCACCGACATCATGCTGGGTGGCTCGGTCGAGTTCCTTGCCGACGAGGAACTGCGCCGGCAGGGCCTCGACCCACTTCAGGACTCCGAGCAGTACGAGGCCGGCTGGCCGACCATGCTCGAGCGGATGCAAACCCAGGTGAAGACCGAGCACGACGAGGTCAACGACGTCGGCGGGCTCTACGTCATCGGCACCGAGCGGCACGAGTCCCGCCGGATCGACAACCAACTGCGCGGGCGCTCCGGGCGGCAAGGCGACCCCGGAGAGACCCGGTTCTACCTGTCCCTCGAGGACGACCTGATGCGGCTGTTCAAGTCGGACTGGGTCGACTGGGTGCTCACCACGATGAAAATCCCCGACGACGTGCCGATCGAGAACAAGCGCGTCACAGGTGCCATCGCCTCGGCCCAGGCGCAGGTCGAGGGCCAGAACTTCGAGACCCGCAAGAACATCCTCAAGTACGACGACGTGATGAATCGCCAGCGTGAGGTCATCTACGGTGAGCGACGCCGGGTGCTGGCCGGCGCCGACCTGCACGAGCAGGTTCGCGGGATGGTCGACGACACGATCAAGGCCTACGTCCTCGGCGCCACCGAGGGCTTTCCGGAGGAGTGGGACCTCGACAAGCTGTGGACCGCTCTCAAGACCCTTTATCCCGTCAAGGTGACTCAACAGCAGGTGATCGACGAGGCCGGCGGCGACGTCGGTGGGCTCGACAGGGAGACGCTCATGGAGCGGCTGGTTGCCGACGCGCAGTCGGCCTACGACCAGCGCGAAGAGGTCCTCGGCGAGGAAGTGATGCGAGAGCTCGAGCGGCGCGTCCTGCTCTCCGTGCTCGACCGCAAGTGGCGTGAGCACCTGTATGAGATGGACTACCTGCGCGAGGGCATCGGGCTGCGGGCGTACTCCCAGCGCGACCCGCTGGTCGAGTACCAGCGCGAGGGCTTCGAGCTTTTCGCCGCGATGATGGACTCGATCAAGGAGGAGTCGGTCGGTTACCTGTTCAACGTCGACGTCCAGATCGAGTCGGTCGACGAGGAGGCGGAGGCCGCCCAGTTGCAGGCTGCCGCAGCCGCGCTCGCCTCGGGCGAGCCGGCACTGCCACCGGTCGAGCTCGAGCCAGACGACGAGCAGCACCTCCACATCGTGGCCAAGGGACTCGTCGAGGCGAAGGCTCCGCAGCGCCTGTCGTACTCCGCACCGACCATCGACGGCGATGGCGGCACTACCGTGCAGGCAGCCGACGAGGCTGACGACGAGTACGCAGGGGTGTCTCGCAACGAGCCCTGTCCCTGCGGGTCGGGGCGCAAGTTCAAGCGCTGCCACGGCGACCCGAGCCGCCGCAACGGCTGACGTCGGCGGCCGCGAGGGACGAGATCAGCCGAAGCTGATCGACGTGCACATCCAGCGCTCGTGATCAAGGTCGAGCCGCACTGCGATGGCGTGTGACCGGGGTCCTGACACGACGCGCGCCGAGACCTCGGCGCTGTCGTCGCTGGGATGGCAGACCCTGATCGTGGCGACCTGCTGGCGCCGGGTACGGACGGGGGTCACGCTTCGATGGCGGCTCACCCGGCGCTGACGACGGGCGATGTCGTCGTAGACCGGTTGCGAGGTCCATCGGGCCAGCTGGGTGAGCGGGCGGTCGCTCGACACCACCTCGAGCACGGCTTGGACGAACCGGGTTGCCCAGGCGTAGGCGTTCGGCACCCGTCGTGGGGCATCAGCCGCAGTGGCCAGTGCTGTCACGGCGAGCGGCTCGGCGTCGAGCCCGGGGGGCCGACCTGGCACGGCTGCCAGCGGGAAGGTCAGCGCCAGCGCACCCTGGGTGTAGCCGGCGGACTCGTGCCCGCCGAGGGAAGCTGACGGGGTCGATCCCGGCGAGGTCGGGTCCCACAGCCGGGCCCGCGGCACGGCCAGTCGCCGGGCGGCGGTCGATGTGTTCGGTGAGGTGTTCATGGGGTGCCCTTCGGTGCGATGAGATGCATGCCGGGGAAGATCAAGTCGGGGTTGGTGCCGATCCGGGTGCGGTTTCGTCGGCACAGCAGGTCGACGTAGGCGGAGATCTGGATGTCGCTCGCACCCGGTGGAAGCCGCGAGGCGCCGATGCGCCACAAGGAGTCGCCGGGCGCCACCACGACCAGTGATGGGAGTGCGGAACGGGCTGTCGGAAGGTCCGGCAGCGGCAGCCCGCCCAAACCCGAGACGCAGCCGGTGGGGCAGCCGGGCTCGGTGGCCGGCCCGGACGCGTAGGTCGCCGAAGCCATCGCCGGCGTGATGACCGAGAGTCCGCAGGCCACGAGCACCATCCGGCGCCAGCCCCGAGGCACGCGTGCCTCGAGCCGTCGCAAGCGGCACGGGCCACGCTGCGGGAGTGCTGCGGCGAACCGTCCCGCGAGCACCACGACTACCGAGCACGCCGAAGCCAGGTACGCAACGAGCATGGCGCCGCACGCGAGACCTCCCACCAGGCGGTCGAAGGTCCAGTCCTCGAGCGGGAGGCGACCGGTGACAGCGCCGTTCAGCTCGCTCATCGGCGGAGTCGCGATCCACCACAGCAGAGGTGCGGCGAGCCCGTGCAGCAGACAGACGATGAGGGTGCGTGCGACAGCGCGGGCGGTGCACGGCGCGGCTCGACCCATGTGTTTTCCTTCGTTTGCTTTCGTTTAAGTGTTGTAGCCGTCGGGAGAGCTCACTGTCAATGAGTTGTCCACAGAAGGAGCGGATCACCGGCGGGTGGGGCGCAGCGGATAGCGTTTCGAGCATGCGGTGGCAGCAGCTGTTCTCCGACCTCGAGGGTCAGGCCGAGTCGTGGCACCGGGCCGACCGAGACGCAGAGGTCGCGGAGCGCATCCGGGGTGAGGC
>JBOHDU010000146.1:0-2107 GCA_050700615.1 Nocardioidaceae bacterium | reverse complement strand
AGCTGGTCGGGAGCCGGACGCTCCGGTCGGCTGGATTCAGCGCTTCAGTGCACGGTGACCGTGAAGCGCTTAAACGCGTTGCGCATCGCGTTACCGGAGACGCCGACCGCGCGCAGGTCCTGCGTACCCTTGGCGGACAGGATCAGCCGCATCGTGTAGGTCCCGGTGCTGGTGGTGAGCATGCGGGCGCCCGTCAGCGGGATCCACTTGTTGTTGCGCAGACTCTGGAACTTGACGATGTGGTGCGATGCCGGCTTCCCGGACAGCGTGAAGGTGCCGTTGACGCGGAACGTCTGACCGCTTGCCGGCGTACGGTCGGTCGGCTTCGCGGTGATCGAGGTGCTGCCCGGCGATGCAAACGCGATGCCGGTGGTGAGGATGAGCGGAGCGATGGTACCCAGCGCGACGGCGCCGGCAGCACGACGAACGTACATGGTGTGGTCTCCCGATTTCGGCGAAGACGGCCGGCGAATCCGACCGTGACACGAGTACGACGCAATCCAGCGGTGGAAGGTTGCCTGCCCTCCGCGGCACCTGTCCCGAACCTCTCCGCGGCCGATGGTGACCTGCGTGCCACGGTGTTCGCGACCAGAGGAGTCAGGCGTAACCGAGGTCGTGCAGCCGATCGTCGTCGAGGCCGAAGTGATGGCCGACCTCATGGGCAACCGTGATCTGCACCTGCCTGCCGACGTGCTCGACGCTGTTGCAGATGGACAGGATCGGGTTCCGGTAGATCGTGATGCGATCCGGCAGCGCCATCATGTACGACACCCCTCTGGACGTGAGTGGGACGCCCTCGTACAACCCCAAGAGGTAGGGGCCGGGCGGGGAGTCGTCCTCCACGAAGACGGCGACGTTGTCCATGAGGGCCGACAGCTCGGGCGGCAGGCCGTCGAGGGCCTCGGAGACGACCTGCTCGAAGGCTGCCCGTCCCATCTCGACCATGTACTCGAGCCTAGGGGAGCGTCGTCGCCAGACAACCCGGTATGGCATCCTCCACTGCCGCGGGATGGAACGACACAACCACCCAGGTCCGCGACAGGCCACGAGGTGAGGGAGGGTAACTCAGAGCGGTCCGCGGTACGGCTCACCCGTTCGGATGAGATCGCGTGGACGTTTGCGCGACGACATGGCCTCTCTACTGACGCGTGACCGGCGTACGTCTACTACGCTCACAAGAGCCATGCCCGAATCCGTCGAGACAAAAGGGGTTGTCCGAGTGAGCGCCGAGCTGGCGCTGGTGCCAGAGCCCAAGGCAGTAGGCTACGCGCGCCGCTGGGTGCGCCAGGAGCTGCTGGACCGGGCACGACCAGAACTGGTCGATGCGGCCGTGCTGGGGGTCTCGGAGCTGGTGACGAATGCCGTCATGCATGTGCGCGGCGAGATCCGCGTGCAGATAGTCGACAAGCCCGGTCCGCTACGGGTTGAGGTCTACGACGACTCACCCGCCTCGCCGAAGGGGCCACTCGACGACCGGTCGGAGTCCCTCGAGCCGGCCACCGTCGGGCGCGGTCTCGGGATCGTCGCCTCCGTTTCGCAGTCGTGGGGAGTAGACACCCTCGAGCGTGGCAAGCGGGTGTGGTTCCAGCCGGCTGGGTCTGCGGTCGACGCGAGCTCTCCGGACTTGAGCAACACCACGTCTCCCAGGCCGGCAGCCGACGGCGCTGACGCCATGGTGACGATCGACCTGATCGACATTCCGGTTCACCTGGTGGCGGCGTACAGCGTGCGGTTCAGCGACCTGCGTCGCGAAATGACGCTCATCGCCATGACCTCGCCGGAGGGAGACAGCGTTCCCCAGCGTTTGCACACGATCGCCGAGCACGTCGACCGCTACCGTCAATTCGGTACTCCTGCGCAAGAGGGCCTTGCGGACGCGCTCGCCGCCGGGCTCGACCGCACTTCGACGAGATTCACCCTGCCCAGAGAAGCCATCCCTTCGGTGGTGGAGCTGCGCGACCTTATGCAGGAGGCGGATGCGTACTGTCGCGACCAAGAGCTGCTGGCGCTTGCAGTCGGACCGCAGGCTCGCGAACTTCGCAATTGGGTTTACGACGAGATCATCCGGCAGGCCAGCGGAATCCCAGTGGCGCAACGACCCCGACCC
>JBOHDU010000145.1:0-6414 GCA_050700615.1 Nocardioidaceae bacterium | reverse complement strand
GCATCAGCCAGGTCATGGAGGTGATCTTCACGGCGAGCAAGCCGACTGCGATCAGGCTGGTGAGCACGGGTTGGCGGGTAAGCACCAGCAACACAGCGAACAGCGCCGAGTTGAGCGCCTTTCCGGGCTTCGACCAGTTCCACAGCCAGATCCGGCGGCTGACGAGGTAGAAGTAGTTCGGGCTCGACAGCGGCCAAGCGAGGAACGCGAGCGACAAGAACATGTCGACGACGAGGAACTCGGCCAGGTAGATGCCCACGGGGACGACCATCGACGGGTCGTACCAGGCGAACCCGACGTAGAAGCAGGCAGCCGAGATCCGGTCGCACATGATGTCGAGGGTGGCGCCGATCCGTGTCTCGCGGTGCAGCAGCCTGGCGCACGAGCCGTCGGCGATGTCGCCCACCCAGTAGACGGCCAGCGCGCAGATCAGCAGCGTCAGCGAGTCGGAACGCGCTCCCCATAGGGCGAGCACGATGGTGGCGGCCGTGCGAGCGAACGTGATCACGGTCGGCGCCGTGATCAGCTGCTCCGCCTCCGGGTGAGCGCATTCCCGGTGGGCGCAGGGCGCGGTGTCGCTCACACGTGCGATCCTCTCATCGACCATGGAGGTGGCTTTGGTGCAAGCCTCCGACGCGCCGTCCTCGTGTCCCTTCGCGTCCGGCGACCGAGGCGGTGACCACGAGCTAACAGCCGGAGCCCCAGGTCCAGGTCGCCGTCGACACCCGGCGCCAGCCAGGCGGGGGAACCCGCAGGTCCTGCGGCTGCGCGCTGGGAGGCGACTCGGCCCGGTCGAGCACCGCGACGAGCCGGTATGCCGCAGCCACCACGTGCATGCGCTCGATCAAGCGCCCGACGTGCACCCAGGCGGCGGAGGGATCGTTGCCGGCCGGGCGATCTCGGATGGCGATGTCGACGGTCCAGATCTGCGGTGGCTCCGGCGTCGACGCTGGGGCGTGGATGACCTGCACCAACACGTCGTCGCGCTCGCTACCGAGCTCGTCGAACGGCTCCGGATCGGGAGGTGTGCGCGGTGGGAAATGGGCCAGTGCTACCGGATCCGTCCGGAACGCAGCCGCCAGGGCTGCCTCGCGGGTACCGAGGGCGAAGAGGTCGAGCGAGGTGTCGCGGACGAGCGCGACCGCGCCCGGTCCGTGGTCACCGGGTGGCAGCACCCAGTGCCCGAGGCCACGGACGACCGCGACCGGCCGGCCGGTCAGCTTGCCCTTCACCAGGTCGGCAGCCGCCGCGATCTCGTCGGCGATCGCCGGTGCGGTCACGACGAGCACGTTGCCATGAGTATCGGTGGCGTCGCGCAGCTCGACGATCGGCCGCAGCCCTGCGCAACCTATGGCCATGTCGACCTGACCCACCCGCCACGCCCGGCCCATCGTGTCGGACACCACGACTGCGACGTTCAAGGCAGTCAGCTCGAGCAGCCGCTCGCGCACGCGTCGGGCCGACTCGTCGGGGTCGGCGGGCAGGAGCAGTACGGAGCCGATGGGTGTGTTGGAGGCATCGACGCCGGCGGCGGCCATCACCAAGCCGTGCCGGGTCTCGGCGATCACGGAGTCACCACGCCTGGCCAGGACGCGTGCGGCCTCAGCCTCGACCGCCGCTCGGCGGTCGAGGCGGCGCATCCGGCCCTCGGCCTTGCTGACGACCTTGCTGGTGAGAACCACAACGTCGCCCGCGCGCAAGGCACCCGAGGCGGCAAGGAGGTCGGCAAGGTCGGCGCCCGGCCCGATCTCGGGCCACGACAGGCTGGTGAGGTCGATGGCTTCGGGGATGTCGATCATCGGCGCGAAGACCAGTCGATGGCCGAGAGCACCTCACGCGCCATCGCCCGGGTGGCCTCGTGGTCGCTCATCAGCAGCGGCACCGCCCGGCACGGCAGCCCGCGCCGGCTGAGGCTGAGGGCAGCCTCAGGTTCCGCCTCGTCGACCAGCCAGGCGTCGATGAGCCCGCCCCGGGAGCGAGCACCGTAATGGGCTCCCACCGCCCGGCTGCTGATGTCGACCCCGATCACCGGGAGCAGCCGGTCGGCCATGCCGCGCACGGGAGCCCCACCCACGATGGGTGACACGCCCACAACGGCCGCCGGCGTGGCACGGACGGCGGCGGCGATGCCGGGCACCGAGAGGATGGTGCCGATCGAGACGACCGGGTTGGAGGGTGGGAGCACCACCAGGTCGGCCGCGGCGATGGCGTCCAGCACGCCCGGTGCGGGTTTGGAGTCTTCGGCGCCCACGGCCACGACGTCGAGTGCGGCCGGCGCCTGTAGCCGCACCCAGTACTCCTGGAAGTGCACCGCCCGCCTTCCTCCAGGCGCTTCGTCGTCGTGGATGACTACGTGGGTCTCGACCCGATCGTCGGTCATCGGCAGCAGGCGTACGCCGGGTCGCCAACGCTGGCACAGGGCCGCGGTCACGTCGGACAGCGAGTACTGCGCGTTGAGCATCTGGGTACGCACGACATGGGTGGCCAGATCGCGGTCCCCGAGCCCGAACCAGGTCGGTTCGACTCCGTACGCCGCAAGCTCCTGCTTCGCGTTCCATGTCTCGTCGCGCCGGCCCCACCCGCGCTCCTCGTCGATCCCCTCCCCGAGCGTGTACATGAGCGTGTCGAGGTCGGGGCAGACACGCAGCCCGAAGAGCCAGATGTCGTCTGCCGTATTGCCGATCACCGTGATCTCGTCGGCATCAGGGCTGAGCACGTCCCGCAGCCCGCGAAGGAACCTGGCGCCGCCCACGCCTCCCGACAGGGCCGTGATCCGCATGGGGTTCAGTCTTGCAACCAGCCCACCACGACCGGGCACGGACCCCCCGGTGTGGCAGGCTAGGGGCGATATTGCGCCTCCTACAGAGGGAGTTCCCGTGGTCACCGAGACGACCAAGAAGTTTCGAGACGCCATCTCGTACTGCCTGCTCGCAGCCGCCGCCTTGTACTTCATCAGTGGCCTGAGCCTGCTCTTCAAGAGCGCGGATGCCACCGGAGGAGCGACTTTCGCCGACAAGGCTGCCCTGTACGGGCACGTCTTCCTCAGCCCGGTGGTCGTGGTCTCGCTCGTGGGCGCGGTGCTCGTCGCCGTGATGGCTGAGGCGAGCAAGAACGCCCGGACGATCGTGCTGGCGGCGCTGGGGCTTGCCGGCATCAACTTCCTGCTCGGGTTGATCTGTTGGCTTGCGGGATTCGGTTCTGACATCGGCACAGCGTCCGGCTCGTCCTTGGGTCTGGTCTTCGGAGTCGAAGGTGTCCAGGGCGCCGGAAAGATCGTCGGCATCTTCCTCGGCCTAGGCTCGCTGTTGTTCCTGGGCGCAGCCGGTTTCTACGTCTACACCGTCTTACAGGGTCTGCCGGCGACCGCTCCGGCAGCGGCGCCAGCCGGGCAGTGGGGGGGCCAGTCGGCAGGGTGGGGGCAGTCCGGCTACGGCCAGGAGGCCGGCTACTCACAGCAGGGCTGGGCCACTTCGCAAGACCCCGGATACGGCCAACCGCCAGCGGGTGCTGCCGAAGGCTGGGGTGATCCGCACCAGGGCCAGTCGGCAGCGGCGTGGGGGCAGCCCGTAGAGCAGTCGGGGCAGCAGGCCTGGGGGCAGCCGGCCGAGCAGGCCTGGGGTCAGCAGGTCGAGCAGCAGTCGTGGGGTCAGCCGGCCGGGCAGCAGGGGGAGCCTGCATGGGGCCGACCGGCCGAGGCATCGACCTGGGGTCAGCCGACGGAGCAGCCCAGTTGGGGTCAGCCCGCCGACCAGCCTGGCCAGCCCCATCAGCCCACGTGGGCTCAGACGGCAGACCAGGGCGAGCCGTCGGGGCCGGGATGGGGAGCGCCCGAGCAGCCACCCGCGGGCGGCGCGGTCGAAGAGCCGGCTGACGACTCAGCCGAGCTCTCGGACCGCCAGGAGGACATGGAGAACCCTGAACAGGGCGGCTGGTGGCAGCAACCCCCGCAGTAGCCGAGGGCTCTCTGGCCTGCATCGGGAGTTAGCTACCCAGCGGCCGCCATGTCGCCGACCGTCGGGGCACTGGCACACGTGTGCTGGGACGAATGCGTCGGCAGACAGGTCTGCGGAGGTTTGCCTCTTTTGCCCGGCGTCACCCCCGTCACAGAACGATTTTTCGGCGTGTCGCACCCTATCTTCTCGATCCGCTTGACGTAGAGGCGGTTACAGGCATGTAATTTCACCTGTGTCGTTTTGTTGGTTTCGGCACTGCACGACATCACAACAAGGGTCGAGGAGGCAACGACGTGCGAGAGCTCGAAGTGCTCGACGGCGACGCCGAAGAACTCATGTGGCAGGAGCGTGCCTTGTGTGCGCAGACTGACCCGGAGGCGTTCTTCCCCGAGAAGGGCGGTTCCACACGAGAGGCCAAGCGGGTGTGTCTGACCTGCGAGGTCCGCAACGAGTGCCTCGAATATGCGCTCATGCACGACGAGCGTTTCGGTATCTGGGGTGGGCTCTCCGAGCGCGAGCGGCGGAAGCTGAAGAAGCGCGCGGTCTGAGCCGCGCAATTTGTCGCCGGACAGGGGTCGGCGGCTAGGGTAGGGCCACCCTCGCGAGAGCGGGGGCAAGGCCCCCACTTCACTCTCCCAAGGCAGCCGTTTGCATGAGTCTCGACCCTGACTCGGCTGCCCATCCGCTGGTTACCCTGATCGTTGTCTCTCACGACGGCCAAACCTGGATCCCGCGGCTGCTCGAGGCACTCAAAGCGAGCACAGTTCTGCCCGGCCACCTGGTGGCCGTCGACACCGGGTCGACCGACGAGTCACGACAGTTGCTCGCCTCGGTGCTCGGCGACGACGCGGTGATCGAGCTTGCGGCCACCGCCGGTTTCGGGCAGGCGGTGGCCGCCGGCCTTTCGGCGGCCGACGCCAGTGCGAACCACTCCTCGGGTCGGCACCAGGCCACGAGCACCAACTGCTGGGTGTGGCTGCTGCACGACGACTGCGCGCCCGACAGCCGCGCGCTGGCGGAGCTGCTGGAGGTGGCCGCGACCGACAACTCGATCGGTGTGGTGGGCTGCCGGATCAGGGCCTGGCCGCGGGCGCGTCGGCTGCTCGAGCTCGGGGTGTCGATCAGTGGCACTGGTCGCCGCGAGACCGTTCTGGAGCCAGGCGAGTACGACCAGGGGCAGCACGACGAGGTGCGGGACGCGCTGGCAGTCAGCAGCGCTGGGATGCTTGTTCGCCGCGATGTCTGGAGCCAGCTCGGGGGATTCGATCCCGCCCTGCCGCTGTTCCGCGACGATGTCGACTTCGGCTGGCGGGCCACCAAGGCCGGTCATCGGGTCGTGGTCGCACCGCACGCCCTGCTCTTCCATGCCGAGGCTGCCACCCGGGGCGTACGCGCGATCGACAATGCCAACCCGAGCCCGCACCGTGCCGATCGGGCGGCGGCGATCTTCACTTTGCTGGCGAACTGCTCCTGGCCGGCCCTTCCCATCCAATACGTCCGGCTGTGTCTCGGCTCGTTGCTACGGATGGTCGCCTACGTGGTGGGCAAGCTGCCCAGCGCCGCAGCCGACGAGGTGATGGCGATGCTCAGCGTGCTCGGCCGCCCACACTCCATCCTGTCGGCCCGGCTGGCCCGCCGGGGCACCTCGTCGGCTCCGCACTCGAAGGTCAGAGCCAGGCTGCCGCCGTGGTGGACGCCCTACGCGCGTGGGATCGACGCGGTGCTGACCACGCTCAGTGAGAAGACGCGCCTGGCCACCACAAGCGTCGCAACCTCGACCCGCGGAAGGGGCGCGGCGCGGCGCGCCCTGGGTGAGTCGGACGGCCTGGACCTCCCCGACCACGTAGCAAGCCGAGTCAACGGGGCTGGGCCGTCATGGGTGGTGCGTCATGGCCTGCTGTGCCTGACGGTGATCCTGACCGTGGGAGCCCTGATCGCTGGTCGCGGCCTGTGGGGCGGGGGATTCCTGCAAGGCGGAGCATTGCTCCCCGCGCCAGACGACGCCGGCCACTGGTGGAGCTTGTACGTCGAGTCGTGGCACGCCGTCGGCCTCGGCTCCGACCTGGCTACCGCGCCGTACGTCGCGCTGCTGGCGGTCGCCGGCTCGGTCTTGGCCGGCAAGGCGTGGCTGGTGGTCGACCTGCTGATGCTGATGGCGGTTCCGCTGGCCGCTCTGGGTGCGCATGCCGCAGCCCGCCGGCTCGTCTCCGGACGGCTCACCCGCTTGTGGGTCGCCTTGGCGTACGCCGTGCTGCCTGTCGTCACCGGCGCGGTGTCGACCGGGCACATCGGGACGGTCGCCGGGGTCCTCGTGTTCCCCTGGCTGGTGCGGGCCGCGATGCCGCTGTTCGACGACGACGTCAGCTCGTGGCGTCCGGCCTGGGCCTGCGCGATCTGGCTCGCGGTCCTTGCTGCGTTCGTGCCCCTCGCCTGGGTGCTATGCGTCGGGCTCGCCGTCGTC
>JBOHDU010000144.1:0-6700 GCA_050700615.1 Nocardioidaceae bacterium | reverse complement strand
GTCTCAAACTGCTCCGCAAGCCACTCGTTGTCCATCGGGCACACCCTCCCACGGATTCTGTCGAAGGCATGAGCCCTGCCGAGTGCAGGGTGTGACGCCGGCGATGTCACACATCGGCCAGGTGAAGGCTCAAAGGGGTGGGCCCCGCGGCGGGCGCTGCTTGAGGAGGAAGCGATGACGACCTATCTGTCCCCGGTGACGAAGCCGACGAGCCAGCTCATGCGGATCATGTTCGCGGTCTCGCGCAAGATGTTCGGGCTCGTTCCCGGACCGTTCAGCGTGTTCAGCACACGGATGCCCTTTGCATTCCTGTCGTTCTTCGGCAAGGTGTCGCGGCTGGACAAGAAGTTGACGCTGCCGCACGACCTTGTGGTGCTCGTGCGCGAGCGTGTGGCGAGCATCAACATGTGCACCTGGTGCATGGATGCCCAGCAATGGTACGTGCGCAAGCGGACGCCGGAGATGATCCCGAAGCTCGATGCCCTTCCTGACTACACAACCAGCCCGATGTTCTCATCGGCTGAGCGAGCGGCCCTCGACTATGCCTCCGAGCTGACCGAACAGAAACGGGTCTCCCGCAAGGTCTTCGAGCGGGTCGCCGAGCAGTTCGATGAGCGCCAGATCTGCGAGCTCTCGTGGCTGGTCTCCAGCGAGCACCTTTACAACATCAACAATCTCGGCCTCGGGATCGAGTCCGACGGGTTGTGTGAGGTGAAGCCGGCGTCGACCTGAGCGGCCGCAACGCACGCGGTAGTGACCGCGGTCGGTGTCTCTGCCCGTTCCTCTTGTGCAGGGATCTGAGCAAGTTCGATCAAGTACGAGGGTCGGCTGGCAGGCACCATGGTCGGGTGGGCGCTTGCGAAGTTCTGACCGTGAACGTGGTCTACCGGGTAGGCCCGGGGTACTTCCATGACACCGCGATCGACAAGCGGCCGGTCGACGGCCCGGTCGAGGTGACGACACTCGGCCTGGCTGGTGACCGGCAGGTCAGCAGCGCTCACGGCGGACCGGACAAGGCCGTCTACGCCTACTCCGACGAAGACGCCCGGTGGTGGGCGGGCCAACTTGACTGGGAGGTCCCTCCCGGGCTCTTCGGTGAGAACCTGCGTACCCGGGGAGTCGAGGTCAGCCGTGCGGTGGTCGGGGAACGGTGGCAGGTCGGTTCGGCGCCCCTTGAGGTGCGGATGCCACGGACCCCTTGCGAGAACCTCTCATTGCGGCTCGGGATCGAAAGGTTCCACCTCCGCTTCAACTCCACCGGCCGGGTTGGAGCCCTGCTCCGAGTGCTGCAACCAGGGGTGGTGCGCGCCGGCGACGAGATAACGGTCGTCGAACGCGCCGGCCACGGCGTACGGGTCTGCGACCTGGCGACCGGCCCGGACGCGGCTCACATGCGACGGCTGCTGGGCTCCGGGGTACCCCTCGCCGCCAACATCCGGGCCAAGGCGCACCGCGTCGTACGGCGCGCAGAACAGGTGCGCTGAGCACCTCGCCTCCCTGGCCTGACCGCAAGCAAAGTCGATCCTCCCGTGGCCCAGAGGTGCGTGCGTGGCGCTGGCCGCGTCGCGCCACCTCGTCGGGTGAACACTGCGCGGAGTCGCCGACACGTCTCCCGAATTCTCGGGGCAAGCGGCGATGCGCCAGAGCCGTGGTCGTGAGGTAAGTCGACGCTGTCGACCTGGTGGCCTCCGGCGCCGGCAGGTAAAACCCATTGCGACACGTTGGGTACGGACAGAAACTTGAGGAGTGACTCTTGAGCACCAACCAGATGGCGGACAGCCGTCGCGCCGGACAGCTGCGAAGATCTACCCAGACATGTGGGTCGACCCTGACGATGACCCCCGCGAAGGCCTCGACGAAGGCACCGGTGAGAAGGCGGTCCTGGCGGCATACCTCGACCGCTACCGGATGACCTTCGAGATGAAATGTGAGGGACTTGACTCGGAGCAGCTGGCTCGACGATCGGCGGCACCCTCGACAATGTCCTTGCTGGGGCTCGTGCGGCACCTTGCCGGCGTCGAGCACTCGTGGTTCCGTCGGTTCATCGAGTGGCAGCAGAACCTGCCGCGACTCTACAAGTCGCCCGACGATCGTGACCTGGACTTCAACGACGCAGTCGCCGACGACCACGTGGTCGCCGAGGCCTGGGAGACCTGGCGTGGCGAGGTGGCGCACGCTCGCGAGGTCTACGGCCGTCTCGACGACCTCGGCGCGCTGGTCGGGCCGGAGGACAATCGGGCCGAGGTGCGCGACGTCGTAGTCCACATGATCGAGGAGTATGCGCGCCACTGCGGACACGCGGATCTGTTGCGGGAGCGCATCGACGGCCGCGTTGGTCAATGAACCGGGAACCCCCCGCCTTCTCCATCGTCCGCGCCCGCGATTCCGGCCTCGGCCGGCACCCGCGCTGATACCCCCAGACCACACGTCAGTTGCCCGGACCGTCGGCGGCCACTCGCGAACCGGGATCAGATCGAAGACCGGCCTCGCTGCTCTACGCGCCGCGGTGCTGTCCAGCGTGGAGGCGGTGGAGCCAACCAATCGCTCGATGCTGAAGCAAATGCTTGACTATTTAGCGGTGTGCGAGAGATGCTCAGGGCTATGGCTAACCGACTCACGGATCTGGATCGGGTGTTTCAGGCGCTCGCCGACCCGGGGCGACGCCTCATGGTGGACCGGCTCAGCCGTGGCCCGGCCACCGTCAGCGAGCTCGGCCGGCCGTTGGTCATGTCCCTGGCGGCCGTCGTCCAGCATGTCCAGGTGCTGGAAGCAAGCGGCCTGGTCCGGTCGGAGAAAGTCGGCCGGACCCGCACCTGCACCATCAACCCGGCCGCTCTGCAGTCGGCCGAGGCCTGGATCTTTCAGCGGCGCAGCCTCTGGGAGCTCAAGCTCGACCGCCTCGGTGAGTACCTGACCCCTGCCACCCCCCGACCTAATGCCGGTCCCGGCCCCCGCCCGGGTGGATCCCGTCGACCCAAGGAGAACCGATGAGCACACGTTCCGTCATCCACGACACATTCACGATCCAGCGCCGCTACCCGGTGCCCGCATCCAAAGTGTTCGCCGCGTTCGCCTCGGCCGAGGCCAAGAACGTCTGGGGCGACACCGGGAACTTAGAACCAGCCGAGGGTGCGGCTGGCGTCGCCGAGTTCGACTTCCGGCCCGGCGGGTCGGAACGCTTCGGCTTCAAGATGGACGGCACCACCTACCGATACGACGCCCAGTACTACGACATCGTGCCGGATCGGCGCATCGTTTACGCCTATCAGATGTATGCCGACGACCGCCGTATCTCGGTTTCGGTCAGCACGGTCGATCTCTCCGTGAGCGGCGACGACACGATGCTGACCTACACCGAGCAAGGTGCCTACCTCGACGGTTTCGACGGTTCCCAGGCGCCTTCGCTCCGCAGGGAGGGCACCACCGAGATGCTGGACAACCTCACGGGCTACCTGGCCTCAGAGATGGCCGGCTGAGCCAGGACGCGCGCTCAGTCGCTGACAGAAATGTCACGAGGCGCCGGTTCATACATCGGGCCGCAGTTCAAGATCCCACCCGACGACCGCCGCTTGGCCGGCCTTGGCCGCGTTGGCGGCGTCTGCGGCCCACGGATGCAACTCCCAGATATCCGGCGGGCCCGGGGTGAGGGGCTGAGGCTGCTCACCCGGCGCAACCGTGGCGACATCAGGACACATCTCCTCGCAGGCCCGAACGATAAACCCGTATGGCAGCGCGGCTCGCAGATAGTCGCCGAGGCCGTGGCTGTAGCCGGCGACATACCCGACTTTCCCGTCCGGTGCCCGTTTGACCACGGGGTAAAGGGCAGAGCCGGTGAAATGGCCGCGAGTGTCGAGCAGAAGCAGGTGGCCGCCAGGCCGCATCACCCGTGCTGCCTCAGCGAAGAACGGGCGGAGGTCGCTCAGGTGGGCCAAAGCCAAGCTGCACACCACGTGATCGACGTCGCCGTCGGGCAGCGGAAGGTCGGTGATGTCAGCGAGCAGGAACACGGTGTCGGGTAGAGCCTTGCGGGCGCGCACGAGCATGCCCGCGGAAAGGTCGACGCCCACCACGTCGTGGCCCCGTTGGAGCAGTTGGCTCGCTACCGCGCCGGTGCCGCACGCAGCGTCCAGGACCCGGCCGGGGATCAGGCGGTCCAGCATCGGCCCAAGCACGTCGTCGCGCATCGGGAAGCAGCTATTGCCCTCCTCGTCGTAGGTCGCCGCCCAGCCGTCGTAGCCGGCGGCGACAGGCAGCGGGGAAACGTCGACTCCCGGCCCGAGGTCGTCGGCTTGGTCGAGGATTCGACGCACCTCGGCGAGCCTCGCCTCCGTAAACCCACGGTCATGCTCGCCCGCGAAGGCGCGCATGAGAGCAACACCTTCAAGGCCCAGCAGGTACGCCAGTGGATGTTGGTGGATGATGTTCGCAGCCGGCTGCTTCGCTTGGTTCTCGGGCACCAGCCCATCGTCGGTGTTGGAATGCCGGCCATCAAGGGAGTTTCAGCGGCGACCCGACGCACTGCCCGCTCCCATCTCGACGAAGACGACGCCCCCTTCGACCACCCAGAGCCCACGCACCTTGATTGCAAAGATGGCTTCCAATCAACGAGTGTCGGGTCACCGGACCACCGGCCGGGTTCCCCTGACCTGGCCCACGGGTCGGGCCGAGCACCGAGGTGCGGACGTCCTAGCGGTGTATCTGGTGAGGTCAGCGGGCCTGGCGGGTGAGCTGTCGCCACACCTGCTCCAGGCCAGCGCTGAGACAACCGTCGAGGACCGCGTCGTCACCGAGCGCGCTGACCCTCATGTCCGGCATCACCGGGGCCATCTCCTTCAAACGTTGGCCCACCGCCTCGCCGAAGCCGACAGCGCGCCCGATACCCCCTCCGAGCACCACCAGGTCGGGGTCGGCAACCGTGATCACAGAGCAGATCGCCTTTGCCACCAGATCCGCCTCCTTGGCGACGACCTCGAGCGCGCGCTCGTCACCACGGTCGGCGGCTGCGAAGACGTGTTGGGCCGAGACCGGCCCTCGCAGACCGGCACGTCGCGCGGCTCGTACGATCCCGGCGGCGGACGCAGCGGCCTCGAACGTGCCCCGCTGTCGAGCGTCCTTGGGGTCGGAGCCGGCACCGTTGTCGATCGGCAGGAAGCCCACCTCGCCGGCGACGCCGTGCGCGCCGCGATGCAGCCGCCCATTGATCACCAGCCCCATGCCGATGCCGGTGCCCACTGAGAAGAACGCGAAGCTGTCCGCGTTCTGGCCGTGGCCATAGGCCTGCTCGGCAAGGGCAGCCGCATCCACGTCGTTCTCGATCACCAGAGACTCGCCGAACGACTGCCGCAACGTGGTGAGGACCACCGGCGTGTCCCAACCGGTCAGCAACCCAGCCAACGTGAGGCTGTCGCTGTCTCGGCTGTACACACCCGGTGTTCCGAGGATGGTCTGGCTGATGGCGTCCCGCTTCAGCCCGGCTTGCCCCAGCAACGTCCTGGAGAGCTCCTCGAGCTCGGCGACGTGCCCTTGCCCGCTCGTGGCCTTGGCCCTGAGGGAGATCTTGGCCCGTATGGAACCGGTGATGTCCATGACGGCTCCTCGCACGAACCGGTGGCCGAGGTCGAGCGCCATCACGTAGCCGGCATCCGGGTCGACTTCGTACAGCATTGCGGCCGGCCCCGGAACCCCGGTGCGAACGCCGGAGGTACGCACCAACCCCGTCAGCCCCAGGTTCGCCAACGCGAGCGACACGGTCGGTTTGGACAGGCCCGAGATGCGGGCCAAGTCGGCGCGAGAAGCCGCGCCGCCGCTTCGGAGGTGAGTGAGCACCAGCTGCTCGTTGACCACCCGCATCAACTGCGGGCGAGCCGGTGCGCCCTGGTCGCCAAGCGATGGGGGCACGCTGTCACTCCTTCGTCGCCGAGCTGTTAATGGTCGCGTGGCCTCAACCTCTTGCCAGGCATCAATAGGCAGGATACTTTACTACCATCACCACCGGCTAGAGGAGCTCATGCGTGGCCGAGCCCGTCGTTATCGGCATCGACTTCGGCGGTTCCAAGATCGCCACCGGAGTCTGCGAGTGTGATGGAACTCTGCTCGGCACTGCCAGCGTCGACACGCGGCCGGGAGACGGTGGCCCGGCCAATCTCATGAGCGGTCTGCAGGCGGCTCGAGAGCTGGCCAGCCGGGTCGCCCCGCGGCGGCCGGTGGCGGCGGTCGGCGCCTGCACGTTCGGAATCCCCGGTGAGCTCGGCATCGCTTTGGCCCCGGCCATCCCCGGTTGGGCCGGGTTGGCCCTTGAAGAAGAGCTCCGACGCAGCTTCCCGGGCGCCGAGGTCCGCGTGGCGACAGACGTGAAGGCGGCGGCCCAAGTGGAAGCAGATTCCGGCGCGCTCGCCGGGCACGATCCAGGCATCTACGTCAACCTGGGCAGTGGTCTCGCCGTCGCCGTCGTGGCGAGCGGCAAGGTGCTGCAGGGGCGGCATGGCGCGGCGGGAGAGGTCGCCTACAACCTGCGCACGGTTCGCGACGTGGGTGTACCAGCCCACGCCCGCACCAACCTCGAGGATGCGGTGAGCGGCCGAGCGCTGACGAGGGCCATGTCCGTCTCGGACGACGGGGCCCCTTCGCAGCCGGACACCGCCGATCCCCGATTCGGCGAGTCGCTGAGAGTCTCCGTGACCGAGCTCGCGTTCCACCTGGT
>JBOHDU010000143.1:0-4000 GCA_050700615.1 Nocardioidaceae bacterium | reverse complement strand
TGCTCGACGTGCGGCACGTCATTGAGCACCGAGCGGCCCTGCTCGCTCGCATCGGACACGATCAACGTGCCGCAGCCGAGGATGCGGTCCAAGATGCCGCGCTCGTAACGGACGTCGTTGATCCGCTGCAAGGGGATGTCCTGCCCCCGCCGGGTGATGACCCCCGACCTGTTGATCAGCCGGCGGTTCGTCACCGTGAAAGACGCCGAAAGCCACCGCAGGAACGGGCGCAGCGAGAACCAGATGAGGAGGGCGACCCAGACGATCAGCACGATGACCAACAGAGGGGTGTGCCCTGTGTCAGGCAGCAGCCCGATGACGAAGCCGCCGACCGCGCAGACCACGATCAACACGATCGCGGGGGCGACCAGCGCCTTCCAGTGCGTGCGGGTGCTCACGATGACGTGCTCACCTTCCATCAGCTGTTTCGGCATGATGGCCATGAACAGGTCCTCCTGCGCTGGTGATCGGGCTGCTGCGTACACCGCTGACGTCGACACGGCCGACGGCTCCGGCCGCACAGCGCCGTCCTCCGACCATGTTGGACCGATGGTGTCACGAATCCGACAGCAGATGCACCACGTCGCCGGCCCCGAACGCCTGCTGTCCCCGCGTCGTGCGGACAAGCAGCCGTCCTGACGAGTCGATGCCCACCGCCTCCCCCACTTCGGATCCTCCGTGCGGGAGCGCGATCCGGACGGCACGGCCCAACGTCGAGCAGGCGTCGACGTACGCCGCATGCAGGCCATCTTTCGGGTCGCCGCCCGCCGCCTCCCACCAGCGCATCAGACCGTCGAGGCTGCGCAGAACCGCCTTGACCAGGAGCGTTCGGTCCGTGGTGGCGGCGGCTTCGATCGCGAGCGAAGTGGCGTTGGCGGTCGGCAGCTCGTCGGCCCGCAGCGACACGTTGAGCCCGATGCCGATCACCGCGGCGGGCCGGGAGGTGGTCGTGTCCACACGCTCCACCAGCACACCGGCGAGCTTGCGGTCACCCACGACCACGTCGTTCGGCCACTTGAGGGTGGCCTCCACCCGAGCCTCGTCGCGCACTGCGGCAGCGACCGCGAGCCCGGACAGCAACGGGATCCACGGCCACCTCGACACCTGGACACCGACGGGTCGGAGGAGCACAGACATGGTGATCCCCGAGCGCGGTGGTGCCGTCCAAGCCCGGTCCAACCGGCCTCGCCCGGCCCACTGGTACTCGGCCAGAAGCACCAGGCCCGACCGCGGGTCCTCGTGCGCGCGAGCTGCCAGCGCCGCATTCGTCGAGGCGGTCTCGGTGCGGACCTCGACGTCGACCCAGCGCGATCTGGGAACGACAAGAGCCCGGCGTAGCAGCGCCGCGTCGAGCGGCGGGCGATCCAGGTCGCTGTAGGCGCTCTCGGTCACGGGGTCACGCTACGCTGCCATGCGTGAGCGACATCGACCTCCACAGCACCGCCGGCAAGCTGGCCGACCTGGACCACCGGCTCGAGAATGCCGTGCACGCCGGGTCGGCTCGCGCCGTGGACAAACAGCACGCGAAGGGCAAGCTGACCGCTCGGGAGCGGATCCAGCAGCTGCTCGACGACGACTCGTTCGTCGAGCTCGACGAGCTGGCTCGGCACCGCTCGACGAACTTCGGGATGCAGGACAACCGTCCCTACGGCGACGGCGTGGTCACCGGATACGGCACCGTCGACGGCCGAGCGGTGTGCGTGTTCGCCCAGGACTTCACCGTGTTCGGCGGCAGTCTCGGACAGGTGTTCGGTGAGAAGATCGTCAAGGTCATGGACCTGGCCATGAAAACCGGCTGTCCGGTCATCGGCATCAACGACTCGGGCGGCGCGAGGATCCAGGAAGGTGTCGTCTCGCTCGGCCTGTACGGCGAGATCTTCCGTCGCAATGTGCACGCATCCGGGGTGATCCCGCAAATCTCGCTGATCATGGGTCCGTGCGCCGGAGGAGCCGTCTACTCGCCAGCGGTGACCGACTTCACCGTCATGGTCGACCAGACCTCGCACATGTTCATCACCGGCCCAGACGTCATCAAGACCGTGACCGGTGAAGACGTGTCGATGGAGGACCTCGGGGGCGCTCGCACGCACAACACCAAGAGCGGCAACTCCCACTACATGGCGGCGGACGAGACCGATGCGATCGACTACGTCAAGGCGCTGTTGTCCTACCTCCCACAGAACAACCTCGAGGACCCACCGACTTACGACGATGCGTCCGATCTCGACCTCAACGACGCAGACCGCGCACTGGACACCCTGATCCCCGACTCGCCGAACCAGCCCTACGACATCCACTTCGTGATCGAGGCAGTGGTCGACGATGCCGAGTTCCTCGAGGTCCAGGCCATCTTCGCCCCCAACATCGTGGTCGGCTTCGGCAGGGTCGAGGGTCACTCGGTCGGGGTGGTCGCCAACCAGCCCATGCAGTTCGCCGGCACCCTCGACATCGACGCGTCGGAGAAGGCAGCGCGGTTCGTGCGCACCTGCGACGCCTTCAACATCCCGGTGCTCACGTTCGTCGATGTTCCGGGCTTCCTGCCGGGGGCCAGTCAGGAGTGGAACGGCATCATCCGGCGCGGTGCCAAGCTCATCTTCGCCTACGCCGAGGCCACCGTGCCCTTGCTGACCGTCATCACGCGCAAGGCGTACGGCGGTGCCTACGACGTGATGGGCTCCAAGCACCTCGGCGCCGACATGAACGTCGCCTGGCCGACCGCCCAGATCGCTGTGATGGGAGCCCAGGGTGCCGTCAACATCTTGTACCGCGCCGATCTGGCCGCGGCGGACGACCCCGAGGCCCGTCGCGCGGAGCTGATCAATGACTACGAAGACACGCTGGCCAACCCTTACGTCGCGGCCGAGCGCGGCTACATCGACACGGTGATCGCCCCGCACGAAACCCGCTCCGAGGTAGTACGGGCGCTGCGGCTCCTCCGCAACAAGCGAGAGACCCTGCCCCCGAAGAAGCACGGAAACATCCCGTTGTGAGCCGCG
The DNA here is from genome assembly GCA_050700615.1 of Nocardioidaceae bacterium. Taxonomy (GTDB): domain Bacteria; phylum Actinomycetota; class Actinomycetes; order Propionibacteriales; family Nocardioidaceae; genus JBOHDU01. The sequence goes on along the minus strand of JBOHDU010000143.1, from coordinate 1,004 downwards.
GCGAGTCCAGTGCCCAGCGCGAGACCCTGGTGCGGGTCGTGAAGGGTGCGCCGACCGAGGAGGAGGTCGCCGCCCTCGTCGTGGCTCTCGAGTCGAGTGCGGCAGGCCCACGCCGCGGTGGGCGGGTGGCGACCAGGTCGCTCTGGTTCTCCCCCGGTCGGCGGGTGCGACCCACACTGCGCCCCGGCCCGGGTGCCTGGCGGGCGAGTGGCCTCCCCCGCTGAGCCCGGACCCGGGCCGCGCTCGACCGGTCAGCGAAACAGCCGCTTGGCCAGCCGGAGGATGCCCTGGGTGGCAGGGTTCGCAGCGTCGGTCCCCGACAGCCGTGCGGCCTCACGGTCGGAGATGAAGAGGTCGTAGGAGTCTCGCAGCGCCGCGTCGGTAGAGTGCACAGGCTTCCAGCCGAGGCTCTCCTGCGCTGCGTGGAGGTCGAACCACAGCTCCTTGCTGTAGGTGATCCACTGATCCGCATCGAACGGCGTCAGCCCGAGCTGGGCCGTGAGCCTCATCGTCTTCGCGGTCACCGCGACCGGTACCGACCGGACGTGCGCCCCGGTGCCCGCATGGGCGCACAGGTGCTCGACGGCGTCGCGCAAGGTGCCGAACTGCTCGGCCCCGATGTTGTAGCTGCCCGGACCGCTCCGATCGGCGGCCAGGATGCAGGCGCTCGCCAGGTCATCGGCATGGACGGCCTGGTAGCGGTTGGCTCCGGATCCGGGGACCGGCACCGCCGAGCCGGCGGCGATCCAGTCGAAGAGGATCGCGAAGACTCCCCGCCGGCGCATTCCGAGGATCGGCCGCGGCCGGACGATGCTCACGTCGAGGCCGCGTGTGACCGCTGCCCGGCACACCAGCTCGGCGTCGAGCTTGGCCCGGCCGTAGCGGTCGGCCGGCATCGGAGGAGTCTCGGGTAGCACGGGGTTCGAGGCCGGGACGCCGAAGACCGCGGACGAGGAAGTAGCAACGACCTTGCCGACCCGGGCCCGCTCACAGGCGTACAGGAG
>JBOHDU010000142.1:0-4412 GCA_050700615.1 Nocardioidaceae bacterium | reverse complement strand
GATGCCGCACTCGTGGGCCCTCGCGACCTCGGGGTTGTCCTCTCGGATGGCCGTCGACACGACGATGGTGTCGGCGCCGTCGACGTGCGCGGCGTCGTGGCCTACCCAGCACTCGATCCCGATGTCGCGCAACCCCTGCAGCGCTTCGGAGTCCTGCGCGTCACTTCCGCTGACCGGCAAACCGCGCGCGTCCATGATGCGCGCCAGCCCCGACAGGGCGGCTCCGCCGATGCCGACGAAGTGCACGTGGCCCAAGTCCTCGGCAGGCTCGATCGGGTCGGGCACCGGAACCCTCATGGCACGACCACCGCCTGGACAATCAGCTCGGCGAGCCTGTCGTCGGCGTCAGGCCGGACCAACCCGGCTGCTGCCGTACCCATGGCAGCCAACCGGTCCCGATCGGTGAGGAGCCCGGGGAGGTTGCCGGCGACCCAGGCGGGCGTGAAGTCGGCGTCGTCGACCAGGATCGCGCCGCCCGCTCCCACCAGGGCCTTCGCATTGAGCGCTTGCTCCCCGTTGCCGATCGGCAGCGGCACGAAGACGGCGGGCAGGCCGACGACGGCGGCCTCGGTGACCGAATTGGCTCCTGCCCGGGCAACCGTCGCGTCGGCGGCAGCGTAGGCGAGCTCCATCTTCTCGACGAACGGGACGACGACGTACGGCGGCGCGCTCGCCCCCCGGTCCGGAGGCAACCTCACCGTTCCCTTCGCGCCTACCACGTGCAGCACCTGCACCCCCGCCGCGGCGAGGGCGACGGCAGCGCCAGAGACCGCGGCGTTGATGGCAGCCGCACCCTGCGAGCCACCGGTCACCAGCAACGTTGGCAGCTGCGGATCGAGACCGTAAACCCGGCATGCCTCGTCGCGGATCTTGCCCCGGTCGAGGGTCGAGATGGACCGGCGGATCGGCAGCCCGACGTACCGGGCGTGGGGCAGCAACGTGTCGGGGAACGAGGTTGCGACGAGGTCGGTGCAGAATCGCGCTCCCAACCGGTTCGCGAGCCCCGGGAGGGCATTGCCCTCGTGGATCACCAGCGGGAGGCGGGCCCGGCGCGCCGCTATGTAGGCGGGCGTCGAGACGTAGCCGCCGAAACCTGCCACGACATCCGGATCGAACGAGCGCAGGACCGCCCGGGTGGCTCGCACGGCGGCAACCAACCGGGTCGGGACGCGGAGCAGGTCGGCGGAGACCCGACGCGGCAACGGCACCGGCGGGATCAGCTCGAGACGATAACCGGCAGCCGGGATGACCCGCGTCTCGAGGCCGCGCTCTGTCCCGAGGCACATGATCTCGATGTCGGGCGACCTCCGGCGCAGCGCTTCGGCCGTCGCGATGAGTGGTGACGTGTGCCCGGCAGAGCCACCACCCGCGAGGAGTACTCGCACGGTTCCTTCCTACCGCGCGCGACGACGGGGATGCCAGCGTCGGCTACGCCGCCGAGCCCGAAGTGCCGCAGCCGCACCAGGCTCGGCAGCAGCGAACCTCAGCAGCAGACCGAGCGCGACCAGTGTGGGCAGCAGGGCCGACCCGCCGTAGGAGATCAGCGGCAGCGGGATCCCGATCACGGGCAGCAGACCCAGCACCATGCCGATGTTGATCAGCGTCTGGCCGAGCAGCCAGACGACGATGCCTGCGCTCGCGTAGCGCACGAACCTGTCCGTCGTGCGCGAGGCGATCCTGATGCCGGCGTAGGCCAACATCGCAAACAGGGCCAGCACGACCAGAGTGCCGAATAGGCCGAACTCCTCGCCGATGATGGCGAAGATGTAGTCGGTGTGGGCCTCCGGCAGGCCGCCCCACTTCTGGGCGCTGGCCCCGATGCCGGTTCCCCACAGCCCGCCTGTCGCCAGGGCGAAGAAGCCGTGGCTGGCCTGCCAGCCGGTGCCGTTGTACTGCGCGATGGGGTTGAGGAAGCTCGTCAGCCGGGCGACCCGGTCCGCCTGGCTGGTGGCGAGGGCGAAGGCCAGCACCGCGACCCCGAGGAGCGATCCGCCGAAGAGCTTGGCCGGGGCCCCCACGATCCACAGCATGCCGAGCACGATCGCGAACAGCACGAGCGCGGTGCCCAGGTCTCCTTGACCGACGACGAGGGCCGTGACCACCGCACAGGCCGGCAGCATCGGCACCAGCATGTGCCGCCACTGGTGAAGCAGCCTGCCCTTGCGGGCGTAGACGTCGGCGCACCAGAGCACGAGCGCGAGCTTGGCCAGCTCCGACGGCTGGATCTGGATCGGCCCACCGAACGACAGCCAGTTCTTGTTTCCGTTGACCGAGATCCCGAGGCCCGGCACGTAGGTCATCGCGATGAGGAGCATCGAGAGCGCGAGCGCCGGCCAGGCCAAGAATCGCACCATCCCCAGCGACAGGCGCGACGCGACCACCGCCAGGGGCAGCCCGATGAGGACCCAGATCGCCTGCCGCATGAAGATCGCGTAGGAGTTGCCGTACTGCTGCAGCGACGTGACGCTGGAGGCGCTCAGCACCATGAGCAACCCGAGCGTCAGGAGGAGTCCGGAGACCCCGAGCACAAGATGATAGGACGTCAGCGGCTTGTCGAGAGTCTGTTTGAGCGACGCGATGACGCCTTCGGGGCGGTCGCTGGAGCGCAACCTCTCCTCTGTCGCAGTGGCCACGTCGCCCTTCCTGGTCAAAGCCGGCGGGCCGCTACCGCCGATCGTCGGTCAGCGCTTGCGAAGACTCTCGACCGCGGCTGCGAAGGCATCTCCCCGGGCCGCGTAGCTCGCAAACAGGTCCTGGGACGCACAGGCGGGCGCCATCAGCACGGTGTCGCCGGGACGGGCCAGCGAGGCTGCGGCAGTGACCACGCGCTCCATCACACCAGTGTCGGTGTCCGGCACCTCGATCACCGGAACATCCGGCGCGTGTCGCGAAAGCGCCTCGCCGATCAGGCCGCGATCGCGGCCGAGAAGGACGGCACCACGCAACCGGTCGGCAGCGGCGGCGACCAGCTCGTCGAACGTGGCGCCCTTGGCGAGCCCGCCGGCGATCCACACCACGTGCCGGAACGCGACCAGCGACGCCAGCGCCGCATGCGGGTTGGTTGCTTTGGAGTCGTCGACATAAGTGACGCCGTCGATCGTGGCGACGTCGGCGATCCGATGGCGGTCAAGCGTGAAATCCTGCAGCGCGCGCCGGACAGCCCGGCCCGAGATGCCGTGGGCCCGCCCGAGAGCCGCAGCCGCGAGCGCGTTCGCGACGTTGTGCGGCGCCTGGGTCGGGACGTCGGTGACCCTCGCCAGCTCGGCTGCGTTGCGCTGGCGCCCCTCGATGAACGCCCGGTCGGCAAGCACACCATCGACGATGCCGAGCATTCCCACCGCCGGGATGCCGAGCGTGAAGCCGATCGCCCGACAGCCCTCGACCACCTCGGCCCGCTCGACCATCTCCTTGGTGATCGGGTCGTCGACGTTGTAGACGCACGCGATCCGGCACTGCTCGTAGATCGAGGACTTCGCCAGCCGGTACGCCGCCAGGTCGCCGTGCCAGGAGATGTGGTCGGGCGCCACGTTGAGCACGGCGGCGGCTTCGGCCGACAGCGAGCTCATCCAGTACAGCTGGTGCGACGACAGCTCGACCGCGAACACGTCGTACGGCTCCGGGTCCATCACGACCTCGCACATCGGCAGCCCGACGTTACCGGCCGCCACGGTGCGCAGACCGTCGGCGGCCAGCATCGCAGCGAGCATCTGCACCGTGGTCGTCTTGCCGTTCGTGCCGGTGACGCACAGCCACGGCGCCGGCCGTTCGGGGTCCCTCAGCCGCCACGCGAGCTCGACCTCTCCCCAGACCGGCACCCCAGACGCGACGGCCGAGGCCAGCACCGGCGTCGTGGGGGGCAGGCCCGGGGTGGTGACGACGAGTTCGGTATCCCGGGGGAGGGTCGCGGTCGCGCCGGGACCCGTCCGCACCACGACGCCCAGGAGCTCGAGCAGGGTCGCCCGGTCGGCCGCCCCGTCCGGCCCCGCCGGGTCCCCGGGCGTCGCGTCGTCGAGCACCGTCACGCTGGCGCCGACATGCTGCAGCGCGTCGGCCGCCGCGAAGCCGGAGACGCCGAGGCCGCCGATCACGGCGACCCGCAGTCGCTCCCAAGGCGAACCTCGGCCGGCGTGGGTCAGCCAGCCGAGGTCACGGTTCTCGGGGATCATGAGCTGGTGACCCACTCCGCGTAGAAGATGCCCAGCCCCATCGCCACGCAGATCCCGCAGATGAGCCAGAACCTGACCACGATCGTGACCTCGGCCCAACCGAGCAGCTCGAAATGGTGCTGTAGGGGTGCCATCTTGAACAGCCTCTTGCCGGTGCCGGTCAGGTACTTGGTGGTCTTGAAGTAGCCCACCTGGAGGATGTCCGACAGCGTGACGAGCGCGAACAGGCCGCCGAGAACCACGAGC
>JBOHDU010000141.1:0-3613 GCA_050700615.1 Nocardioidaceae bacterium | reverse complement strand
GGCAATCCCTCTTCTGCAAAGGCTAACAGTGACCGACCAGATCAGCCCTCCCGAACCCGTCACCGAGACCGGCACCGCCAAGGTCAAACGCGGCATGGCCGAGATGCTCAAGGGTGGCGTCATCATGGACGTCGTCACCGCAGACCAGGCGAAGATCGCCGAGGACTCCGGTGCGGTCGCGGTCATGGCTCTCGAGCGGGTGCCGGCCGACATCAGGGCCCAGGGCGGCGTCTCGCGGATGAGCGATCCCGACATGATCGACGGGATCATCGAGGCGGTGTCGGTCCCCGTCATGGCGAAGGCGCGGATCGGGCACTTCGTCGAGGCACAGGTGCTCCAGAGCCTCGGTGTCGACTACGTCGACGAGTCCGAGGTCCTGACTCCGGCCGACTATGCCAATCACATCGACAAGTGGGCGTTCACGGTGCCTTTCGTTTGCGGCGCAACCAACCTCGGCGAGGCGCTGCGCCGGATCACCGAGGGCGCGGCGATGATCCGCTCCAAAGGTGAGGCCGGCACCGGCGACGTGTCCAACGCCACCACCCACATGCGGCAGATCGGAGCAGAGCTGCGCCGTCTGCGGTCGATGAGCGAGGACGAGCTCTACGTCGCCGCCAAGGAGCTGCAGGCCCCCTACGACCTCGTCAAGGAGGTCGCGGCCACGGGCAAGCTGCCAGTCGTCCTGTTCACCGCCGGCGGGATCGCCACCCCGGCCGACGCGGCGATGATGATGCAGCTCGGTGCAGAGGGCGTATTCGTCGGCTCGGGCATCTTCAAGTCCGGTGATCCGGCCAAGCGTGCGGCCGCGATCGTGAAGGCAACCACGTTCTACGACGACCCCGACGTGATCGCCAAGGTCTCGCGCGGGCTCGGCGAGGCGATGGTCGGGATCAGTGTCGACGACATCCCCCAGCCGCACCGCCTGGCCGAGCGCGGCTGGTAGGCGGTTCACCGCCCGATGGCGATCGGCAGTCCCAACCGCACCGCACGCCTGGAGCAGTTGCGGGTCTACGCCCGCTGCCAGGTCTGGTCGGGTTATCGCGAGCCGTCGGCCGTCCGCGCCGAGGTTCTCGAGGCGGTGCAGGACGAAGTGACCGAGGCCGCCGAGGCCGAGCGGCTGACCGACACCTACCTGGCAGATGCCCGGCAGGAGCTCGTCGACGCAGCGGCGACGTGGCCGGTCCCCACCGGTTACGAACGCCTCCAGGCTGCCCTTGAAGACCTGCGTGCGGCCGACGTGATCGTGCTCGAGGCTGTCGAGGACCATTGGGAGGTCAACGACACCCTTGACAGGCTGCGTGCCGACGGCCACAGCCCTCGTGGCGTCGCATACTTCACCCACACCGACATCTGGCATGCGATCGAGAACGACATGCTCGAGCTCAACGTCTGGCACGGCAACGCCGCCAACGTCATCGACGGCGACGAGCTGCTGACCCTCGTCTGCCACACCCTCGAGCGGCACCAGCTGCCGGCCGCGTTCGACGAGGGACGCATCGAGGTCACGATTCAGTGGCAGCGCCGGCTGAGTAGTCCGCGGCTGAGCCCCGGCTGAGCCCCGGCTGAGCCGATCGGTCGCCGTACGCCGGTCTCCGCGGCATCCCGTGTCCGCCGAGCCCCCTAAACTTGACGTGTCGATGCACAGCAGTTCCCTTCCCGTCCTTGGAGGTCAGTGGTGGGCGTGGCCGAGCCGGTGGTCGGTGTCTTGGCGCTGCAAGGCGATGTGCGTGAGCACATCGCCATGTTCGCCGACCTCGGCGTCGGGGCTCGTCCGGTGCGACGCCCCAACGAGCTCGCCGCGGTCGACGCTCTGGTTCTGCCGGGTGGGGAGTCGACCACCATGTACAAGCTCGCGCGCACGTTCGAGGTCTTCGAGCCGATCAGGAGCCGGTTGCGGGCCGGCATGCCGGCGCTCGGCACGTGCGCTGGGATGATCATGCTGGCCGACCGGATCGAAGGTGGGACTACCGACCAGGAGACGCTCGGCGGGCTCGACGTCGTCGTACGCCGCAACGCGTTCGGCCGTCATGTCGACTCGTTCGAGAGCGACGTGGAGTTCGCCCACCTCGACACCCCGTTGCACGCGGTCTTCATCAGGGCGCCATGGGTGGAGAAGGTCGGAGCGGCCGTCGAGGTCCTCGCCACGGTATCCAGCGGTCCAGCCCTCGGTAGGATCGTCGCCGTGCGGCAAGAGTCGGTGATGGCCACCTCGTTCCATCCCGAGATCACCCACGACAACCGAGTCCACCGCTACTTCGCGGATCTCGTCCGCAGCAGCTGACTCGCGGTCGGCCGGCACCCTCGACCCGGCACCGAGCGTAGTGAAGGAGTCCAACGCATGTCCGGTCACTCCAAGTGGGCGACGACCAAGCACAAGAAGGCCGTGGTCGACGCCAGGCGGGGCAAGCTGTTCGCGAAGCTGATCAAGAACATCGAGGTCGCTGCTCGAACCGGTGGGGGTGACCCGGCCGGCAACCCGACGCTCTACGACGCCATCCAGAAGGCGAAGAAGTCGTCGGTGCCCAACGACAACATCGACCGCGCGGTCAAGCGCGGGAGCGGGCTGGAGGCCGGGGGCGCCGACTGGCAGACGATCATGTACGAGGGATACGCACCCGGAGGGGTCGCGCTGCTCATCGAGTGCGTGACGGATAACCGCAACCGAGCCGCGGGTGAGGTGCGGACCGCGATGACACGCAACGGCGGCTCGATGGCCGACGCCGGCTCGGTCGCCTACATGTTCAACCGCAAGGGCGTGGTGATCGTGCCGAAGGAGCAAGAGCCCGACGCGGTCGACGAGGACTCCGTGCTCTTGGCTGTGCTCGACGCCGGTGCCGAGGAGGTCAACGACATCGGCGAGGCGTTCGAGGTGATCTCCGAGCCTGCCGACCTCGTCGCCGTGCGCACGGCGCTGCAGGACGACGGACTCGACTACGAGTCTGCCGAGGCGTCGTTCGTGCCGACCCTGACGGTTGAGGTCGACGCATCGGGCGCACATAAGGTGTTCCGGTTGATCGAGGCGCTCGAGGACTCCGACGACGTGCAGAACGTGTTCGGCAACTTCGACGTACCCGACGACGTGCTGGCCGAGCTGGACTGAGCCAGCCACGCGCAGCCACCCGCCGTGGGCGTGCCCGGTGAACCCGTCGTGTGCGGCGCGTCGTGCCGAGCGTCGTCCGCGCGGTCAGATACCTTGAGTCGAACAGGTGTTCGCTCGGCTTCGGGAAGGATTCTGGTCGCATGCTCGTGCTCGGCGTCGACCCCGGCCTGACCCGCTGCGGCCTCGGGGTCGTCGAGGGGCGGCTCGGTGGTGGGCTGACCGCCTGTGCCTACGACGTCGTGCGCACGCCCTCGGACTCTGAGATCGGTGCCCGGCTGGTGCAGATTCAGCGGCAGCTCGAGCACTGGCTCGACCGTTACCGCCCTGACGTCGTCGCCGTCGAGCGGGTCTTCAGCCAGCACAACGTCCGTACCGTGATGGGCACGGCCCAGGCATCGGCCGTCGCGATCGTCACGGCGTCGCGTCGCGGCATCCCGGTCGCGTTGCACACGCCCAGCGAGGTCAAGGCAGCCGTGTCGGGCAACGGCCGGGCCGACAAGGCGCAGGTAGCCG
>JBOHDU010000140.1:0-1677 GCA_050700615.1 Nocardioidaceae bacterium | reverse complement strand
ATCCGGCACCCACCTCACGCATGTCGCGACTGTGACGCTTCGAGCGAGAACGTCGATGTGCGGGTCACGTGCGGTGGGCGCGGCCCATGGACGAGCCAAGCCGTGCGCTGGTCCAGAATCTGGGGCCCGGTGGTCGTGACCGTCAGTGGCGACCGAAGTCGATGCACCCGATCACATCGCCTGCGTCGATGCCGGAACCGACACCCGCGATCCGGTACGCCCGGGTGAGCAGGATGGCCCGGTGCTCCGGGGATCTGAGCCAACTCCTCACCATCCGACGGGGCGAGATAGCCCCCTTCGCCAAGACCTCGCCGGTGCTGCTGAGCTGGCACTCGGCCAGGATGCGCTGCAGATCCTGGTGGTACAGCAGGTTCGACCGGGCCAGGTACCGCGCCCAGCGCTCGGCGAATCCCCCCAGGCAGGTGGCAGCCCGGACTGCGGGCAGGCCATGTACTCCTCGAGCCTGATTGACCCAGCGCAGCAGTCTCTGGTTGTACGACGTGGTGGACAGCGTCATCGGGCCGACGGCTGCTGCCGCCGAGGACGGGGTGGCCATCAGAACGCGAGCCGAATCTGTCGCCGGGGATGCCGAATCTGTCGCCGCGGATGAGGTGTGGGTGAGGGGATCCGCGGCTTCGCGTTGGGCAAGCGCCTGCGACGGTGCAACGAAGCAGAGCAGAGCGATAGCTGCCACGAGCACGGCCAGACGGGGGAGCCCGGCGGTGCGGGTGAATGAACCCGGCGTGCCGCAACGGGCACGGGGTGGCTTGGTCATCGCTTCCCTCCTTCGACGGCGAGTTCCTCCGTCGCGATCTGACGGCCGATTTCGAGTGTGCGGACCGGCTACCGACCGTGCAAGCGGAATGACGAACAGTAGCGTCTGATTTGTCGGTAATATTCGTAGCTTGGATTCAAACGTGACCGTTCGGCTGAGCTCCCACTTCGGTCGTGAAACCATCACGACTAACCGAAGATCCGACTGGTGCAATGCGGGCTGGCTGGCCTCGCTCGCCCGATTCCTCGTCTCGCATCATCACCGGTAGGCTGGCTCGGTCACCTCGCGTGGCGACCAAGCGTCCGGGGTCGGCCCGGTAGCAACAGCAACGCCCGAAAGGTAGACCGTGGGCTCAGTTATCAAGAAGCGTAGGAAGCGCATGGCGAAGAAGAAGCACCGCAAGTTGCTCAAGAAGACGCGGATCCAGCGTCGCCGCCAGGGCAAGTAGCTTCCATCAAGGGCTGAGACCAAGCGAGGCTGTTAACGATGAGTCGGGTCGTGCTGGTGACCGGGGTCTGTCGGGACCTTGGGGGCAGGTTCGCGCACCGACTCGCCGAGCACCCCGATGTGCAGCGGGTCATCGGGGTCGACGTGGTGCCTCCGCGTCGTGATCTGGGCGAGGTCCGCTTCGTGCGCGCCGACATCAGGAGCCCTGTCATCTCGAAGGTCATCGCGGCCGAGGGGGTCGACACGGTCGTCCACCTCAGTGTCATCGCGACCCCGGGTGGTGCCGGCGGGCGGGCGTTGATGAAGGAGATCAACGTCATCGGCACCATGCAGCTGCTCGCGGCCTGCCAGAAGGCTCCGTCGCTCGAGCGGCTGGTGGTCAAGTCCTCGTCCGCGGTCTACGGCACCTCGCCGCGTGACCCGGCCATGTTCACCGAGGACACCGGTCCCAAGGC
>JBOHDU010000139.1:0-2267 GCA_050700615.1 Nocardioidaceae bacterium | reverse complement strand
CGCGAAGACCCACTCAAGGTGAATCTTCGCGTCAGACGGCATCTAGTTGAACTGGGATCCACTCTCTCCCATCCTTTGCCATTCTTTTCGTCGATGGCCGCCTCCTGCAGCGCAGGGTCCAGCGCATCGGCGGCCTCGCCGCCCATGGCCCGTCGGGCTAGATACACGTGTTGGGTCATAGGGGCCGAGCGTCGCCGAGCTGGGCTCGAGCGGGTTCTGGGCCAGGGCCCGTACCAGCTCGCGGGTCTCGGGGTCGAAGTAGAGCAGCGGCGTCGCGACCTCTGACCGAGCTCGTCAGCGCCCCGACCGCGCCCCGACGGCGCCCGTCAGCTCGACTGCAAAGCACGGGTCGCGGCAGGATCGGGTGTCCAAGAACCGGCCATAGCCTCACAGTCGTGGAGCGACTGCCGCGTAAATCTCCTGGGAAACGCTCGCCGCATCGATGGACATCGTGTCCACCACGAGGTCGGCAGTCGGCCTGAGCCATTCCAGCGCAGTTCCGTAGATATCGACGTGGCGATGACGCCAGGGTCGGATGCGCTCTGGTTCCTCCTGGTCGGCGTCGATACGAGCGTGGAGGGTTTCGGCATCGGCGTCGAGGACCACGTGGAAGATGCCGTGCCCCAGATCCGCCAGGCCGTGGTGGATCTCGCGCCAGTAGCTCTCGACGAGGACGGTCTGTGCGGCGACGAGATGCTGGCCGGTGACCCTGATGAGCTCGTCTGCGACCACCGGGACGAGCCGGCGCCAGGACGGGTACTGCTGGAAGTCGGTCACGGCGTGGTCGGCGAGGTTGTTGGCCAGCATGTGGCCAAGCCATTCCGGGTCGAAGTGGCGCAACTGTTCGCGGCGCGTCACCAGGTGGCCGCTGACGGTGGTTTTGCCCACGCCGAAAGACCCGTTGAGCCACACGATCATGCCGCAGAGGCTATCTGGATGCCTACGTTGCAGGGCGCCATCCGTCCCGGAGCTCCGGGTGCATACACGCGCTCATCAGCATTGTGCGCCTTCCTGTCCGCGGCATTCCGGACGTTCAGTCGTTGACGATACGAACTTCGATGCCTTCGTCTGGTGTGGGCGATTCAAACAGGTCGGCCAGGTGTCGCACTGCTGCGGCATCGAGGTTGTGAGAGTCGGAAGGGGCGAGGTTTGCCCGCTGCTCGGCGCGGTGAATCGCTGTGTCCAGCGGGGCCGTCAGATGGTGCAGCACCAGGCGGTGACCAGCCGCCCCGGCCCGCTCGCGCCAGAAGCGTCGCCGGGCTCGACTCCACTGATTCCAGTCGAGAACCACATCGGTGCCCGTAACCAGGACCTGTTGCGCGGTGTCCCAGATCAGACTCACGCAGCGGTCCGCGAGGGCCGGGTAGCTCGGGTCGTCGTAGCGGATTTGGTGCAGACGCAGCATCCACTCGTCCAGGCTGAACCGAACCGCCGGGCGCTCCTTCTCGAGCCGGCGCGCGTGCGTCGACTTGCCGGACCCATTGAGCCCGGCCAGGACGTGCACTGTCGCGGTGCGAGTACGTTCGCCCGATCCCATGTCTGCATCATGCCCTGACTGCATCGAAAAGTGTTCCGACCGCTCACGCGGATCGCGGCAGATCCGTGCGGTATCGAACGCGGCTGGACGACGACCCGTGAATCCAGCGTCACAACTCCTGGCCCTCGAAATGCGCCTGACCCGCGACGCGCGGAAGTGCTTTATCATTCGGCAACACCAGTCCCCTGCGGATGAATCGAACAGGAGCACGCGTCGTGGTGGATCAAGCGTTCTACTCGCATGCGAAGCTTTACGACCTGATGTTTCCCGGCGGCGGTCCCGCGGTCGACTTTTACCGTGCCGAGGCCGGTCGGAGAGGCGGCCAGATACTCGAGCTCGGCTGCGGTACCGGGCACAAGCTGATCCCCATCGCGTCCGACGGGTATTCGTGCGTCGGGTTGGATCTCTCGTCGGACATGCTCGCCGAAGCTCGTCGCAAGGCGGATGAGTGCGGCGTGGCTGTGGAGTGGTTGCATGGCGACATGACGGCGTTCGATCTGGGCCGCACGTTCGACCTCGTGTTCATCACCGCCAACTCCTTGTTGCATCTGCACGAGATCGACGATCTGGTGAGCTGCTTCAGGTCGGTACGACGCCACCTGGCACCCGGAGCGCGCTTCATCTTCGATGTGTTCAACCCGAGCGTGAGAGTGCTGGCCGAGGCCGATGGCCTCCGGCGAACCAGGGAGTCGTTGTCGTTCACCGATCCAGGTCGCGGCCGAGTGAGGGT
>JBOHDU010000138.1:0-7184 GCA_050700615.1 Nocardioidaceae bacterium | reverse complement strand
GCCCGACCGGGCGAGCTGGTCGATGTGGCTCAAGGAACTGCTCGAGGAGGTCACCGAGCCGGGGCGGCTCGGTGCCAACGATGCGATCGCCGGACTCCTCACCCGAGTCCTGGTCGCATCGGCGCGGCTTGCGCCCTCAGCGCCGAGCGCGCCTGACCCGCTCGTGGAGCAGGTCTTCGACCAGATCGAGGCGACCTTCCGCCAGCCCATCTCCGCCGGCGAAGTCGCCCGAGCGCTCGGCTACACACCCGGACACCTGACGACGGTCGTCCGAAAACGCACCGGCCGGACTCTGCTCGAGTGGATCACCGAGCGGCGGATGACCGAGGTAAGACGGATGCTACGCGAGACCGACCTCCCGCTCGGGGTGGTCGCCTCGCGTACCGGCCTTCGCGACGCCAGCTATCTCGTGCGGCGCTTCCGGAACCGCTACGGCATCACTCCGCAGCGGTGGAGGCGCGACCAACGAGCCTGACCTGCGCCCAAGCACACCCGGCTACGGCTCGAGCCCGCGCCCCCAGCACCACCTCGGGCGTCGCGTGGCCGGGGCATGGGCGGTACAGGCGTTTGCTCCGAGTCAAACCCGTTGCGGCGCCGTCCTCGCGCGTCCTAGCGTTGTATCCCACGTGGCCGGGAAGGCCCCTTGGTCATGAGCCGGTGGATCGGAGGACCCATGCCATGTGACCTCGTCGCACTCGTCCTCGATGCGAACGATCCGGTTCGTCTTGCGCGCTTCTGGGGTGGCGTCCTGGGCTGGGACCTGACCGCGGATCGCCGCAACGACAGTGTCACGCTGCTGCCGAGCGATGACACGGGGTTCCAGATCCGATTCCTTCCTACCCAGGTGCCCAAGGCCGGCCCGAACCAGATGCACTTCGACCTGACCAGCACGTCCCTGGAGGACCAGCAGGAAACGGTGACACGAGCAATCGGGCTCGGCGCCGAGCACATCGACGTCGGTCAGCGCCCGGAAGAAGGCCATGTGGTGCTCGCCGACCCGGAGGGCAACGAGTTCTGCGTCATCGAGCCGGGGAACAGCTTCCTTGCCTGCTGCGGATTCATCGGGGCCCTCGCGAGCGACGGCTCGCAGGAGGTCGGGTACTTCTGGAGCGAGGCGCTGGGATGGCCGTTGGTCTGGGACCAGGACCAGGAGACCGCGATCCAGTCCCCCCACGGGGGTCCGAAGATCTCCTGGGGCGGTCCGCCAGTTCGGCCTAAGACGGCGAAGAACCGACTGCACTTCGACCTCGCTCCCCCGGTCCACGGTGACCAGCAGGCGGAGGTCGCCCGCCTGATCGCTCTTGGCGCGACTCGCCTCGACACCAGCCAGGGCGACGTCGACCGGGCGGTGCTGGCCGATCCCGACAACAACGAGTTCTGCCTGCTGACTCCTCGATGAGAGCAAGTGCGGTCGCGGTGCCGGTCAGGCAGGTGCGTGCGGGGTGGAAGTGTCGTTACGGCGCTGCGGGGCCAGGCAGCCAGGGCGTCGGCTACTCCTGGATGTACACGACCAGGGTCTCGCCGAGCACCCCGTCGTGGGCCATCGCTTCGGCGCCGGCCTCCGACTGAACCGCGGGGCGGTGCCGTCGGTGCTCCCGGCACTGATAGTTGCGTGCTTGTCGGATAGGCAGCTGTAAAAGTAGGCAATGGCCCAGGGCTGGAAGCCGGCAGCACCGATGAGTTTCGGATCGTTGCCAGGTCGATACGCCGACCGGACCGAGACGGTGCCTGGAGCCCTGATGGAGGAAGCATGCGCAAAGTCGTGGTCTACACGTTGCTGTCGATCGACGGAGTCGCCGAAGCGCCGGAGACATTCGTCCTCGACTTCGACGAGGAGATGGCCGCCAACCTGGCGGAGACGATCGAGGCCCAGGACGTCGTACTGCTCGGTCGGGTCATGTTCGACGAATGGGCGCGATACTGGCCGAGCTCCGACGACCAACCGTTCGCTGACTTCATCAACGGGGTCCAGAAGTACGTCGCCACCTCCCAGCCGCTCTCGAACAGTTGGACCAAGGCGGCCGCGATCGAGCGGCCCGTGGTCGACTTCGTCCGCGACCTGAAGTCCGGTGTCGGCGCAGACATTGGCGTCCACGGCAGCATCACGTTGGCGCGGTCCCTCCTCACGGCAGGGCTGGTGGACGAGCTTCGCCTCGTCGTCGCACCAGCCGTTGTCGGGCCAGG
The DNA here is from genome assembly GCA_050700615.1 of Nocardioidaceae bacterium. Lineage (GTDB taxonomy): Bacteria > Actinomycetota > Actinomycetes > Propionibacteriales > Nocardioidaceae > JBOHDU01. The sequence goes on along the minus strand of JBOHDU010000138.1, from coordinate 5,000 downwards.
ACGGCGTCTCTTCGACAGCGACACGGCGGGCTCCAGGCTGAAACTCATGAACAGCGCGGGGACGCCTTCCGACACCCTTCTCCTCCACTATCGGGTGCTGTCACCCTCCTGACCGCCTGCGCCGGGCGTCGGCCATCGCGACCGCCCACGGTGCTATTCGCGCCTGAGGCTCAAGGCCACCGCCAGCACCTGATCTTCCTCGATCCCCGCGGACTCGCGCACCGCGTCCTTCAGCGGGACCAGGTAGCTGCCGTCCTTGGGGAACAGTGCGGTCGTGAACTCGACCTCGCCGATCCGCACCACCACTGGCACCTGACCCCAGTACTCGATCCCCTTGGCAGCGAACTTGATGTCCGCGCTCTCGTCCTGCGGAATCCGCACGAAGTAGAACGGGGCAGGGCCTCGCCACTCGATCACCGGGCCTTCGAACTCGAAGTCCATGAAACTCATCCAGCGAGTATCGCCCCGCCGCGGGCAGTTCGCCGCCACACCTGACGTCCGGTAGCTGTCCGCCGGTCCGAGGACCGCGCTCCCGGACCTCGAGCCGCGCGAGGCCAACGCACCGCGGCGTGCATGTCGCGCCGGTGCTGTCGGCGGCGCTCGAAAACTGGACAGTTTCGGCGGTGAAAAGTGAACACTCAACGATTGGAGAGTGATCACTTTGGAGGACTGGGCGCTGATCAGGAGGCTGGCTGCGGAGGGCGTGCCGAAGGCACGGATCGCTGAGCGGCTGGGAATCTCGCGGACCACCGTCACCAAGGCGGTGGGCTTGGACGCGCCGCCGCGGTATGAGCGCAAGCCCGGGCCGACATCGTTCGCCGTCTTCGAGCCGCGGGTCCGGGCACTGCTGGAGGAGACCCCGGACATGCCGGCGACGGTGGTGGCCGAGCGGGTGGGCTGGACTGGCTCGATCCGGTGGTTCAGCGAGAACGTGAAACGGCTGCGTCCTGAGCACCGGCCGGTCGACCCGGCAGACCGGCTCACCTGGGCGCCTGGTGACGCCGCCCAGTGCGACTTGTGGTTTCCACCGCGCAAAGTCCCGCTCGAGGACGGCAGCACCAAGCTGCTGCCTGTGCTGGTGATCACCACCGCGCACTCCCGGTTCGTGACGGGGCGGATGATCCCGACTCGGAAGACCGAGGACCTGCTGTTGGGTTCGTGGGAGCTGATCCAGCAACTGGGGCGGGTCCCACGTCGGCTGATCTGGGACAACGAGCCTGGCATAGGCCGGGGCCAACGCCGAGCCGAGGGGGTGGCCTCGTTCATGGGCACTCTGGCCACCAAGCTGGTGCTGCTGCCACCGCGGGACCCCGAATCCAAGGGCGTGGTGGAGCGCCGCAACGGCTGGTTCGAGACCTCCTTCATGCCGGGTCGGAGGTTCACCTCGCTGGCGGACTTCAACGCCCAGTTCAGCGACTGGTTGGCCCGGGCGAACTCGCGGGTGGTGCGCACGATCAAGGCAGCCCCGGTCGACCTGGTCGATGCCGACCGCGCCGCGATGCTGCCGCTGCCGCCGATCCCGTTGCATCTGGGCTGGCGCAACAAAATCCGACTGGGTCGCGACTACTACGTCCGTCTGGACACCAACGACTACTCCGTTGACCCCACCGTGATCGGCCGGATGGTCGACGTCGCCGCAGACCTGGACCATGTCCGGGTCCGCTGCGAGGGCCGCGTCGTGGCTGAACACGCCCGCGTCTGGGCCAGAGGAACCACTCTCACCGACCAGGTCCACGTCGAGACAGCCGCCTGGCTGCGCAAGCAGTTCCAACAACCTCGCGCCGTCGCTGCCGCCGGTGATGGCCTGACCCAGGATCTGGTCGAGGATCTGGTCCGGGATCTGAGCGACTACGACCGTGCCTTCGGGCTCAGCGACCCGGTCTTTGACGACCAGGGCGGGGTCAGCTGATGGCCGCCACCAAAGCCGGCGTGAGCACGGAAGCGGTCAAGCAGATCACCTATCTCGCCGCGGCGCTGAAGGCACCCCGGATCACCGAGGCCGCCTCCCGCCTGGCCGATCAAGCCCGTGATGCGGGTTGGACCCATGAGGACTACCTCGCTGCGGTCCTCGAACGCGAAGTCAGTGCCCGCAACGCCTCCGGCGCCCGGCTGCGGATCCGTGCGGCCGGGTTTGCCTCACCCAAGACGCTGGAGGACTTCGACTTCGATGCCCAACCAGCAGCACGCCAGCAGGTTGGCGCCCTGGCCTCGGGCGCCTTCCTGATCGAGGCCCGCAACGTGGTCCTGCTCGGCCCGCCCGGCACCGGCAAGACCCACCTGGCCACCGCGCTAGGAGTCACTGCCGCCAGACACGGCCACCGGGTGCTGTTCGCGACCGCGACCGACTGGGTCACCCGCCTGACCGAGGCTCACCGGGCCGGTCGGCTTCCCCAGGAGCTCGCCAGGTTGCGGCGCTACGGGCTGATCATCGTCGACGAGGTCGGCTATCTCCCGTTCGAGCAAGACGCCGCGAACCTGTTCTTCCAGCTCGTCTCGTCCCGCTACGAACACGCCTCGCTCATCTTGACCAGCAACCTGCCGTTCTCAAGCTGGGGCGGCGTCTTCGGCGACCAAGCCGTCGCCGCCGCGATGATCGACCGCATCGTCCACCACGCCGACGTCCTCACCCTCAAAGGCGCCAGCTACCGACTCCGCGGACGCGGCATCGACAGCCTCCCAAGCATCCGCACCACCACAGGCGAAACTGAGTCCTAGACTGCCGAAAACTGTTCACTCTTCAAGCGCCGAAACCGATCAGTTTTCGAGCACCGTCGACAGACGCAGATCTGGATGGGGTGGCGCGCCCTTCCTGAGGGCACCTGACTCGGCCGCAGACGTCGTCGGCTCGTGACGTCGGCTGAGGTGCTGCCGAGTGCCGCGGGCGCGCCGCACATATTCCCCAAGTAATCGGTCAAGAGACCGCTGTTGAGGTCAAGGTGGAGCAAGAGGCAAAGCGACTCCCAGGCGGTGTTCGTGCAGGTCAGCGCACGTTTCCACAAACGAGGACAGATCTGTTGCCGCCGCATGTCGATAACAAGGGGTCGCAGGTTCAAGCCCTGTCAGCCCGACCGACTTACGCACTGATATTGGACGTGTATCAGTGGTAGGCAGTCAGGAGAACCCGGCCGGGGGCTCGACTTCGGCGTCTGCGTACCACGACTTGGTCCTCAGGTGGCGAGCCGGTCAGGGGCCGACGGTGGCCTCGAGTGCGTCGGGGGGCGGGAGGTTGTCAAGGGAAGTCGTTGCAGCCGGGTCAGCTGCGGTCAGATCGAGCGGACGCCGCACGAAGTACTCGCTGCCCTTCGCCCAGTAGATCGCCATCGGCACCAGTCCCAGCGCGAGGGCACCTAAGCCGATCACGTCGACCGTAGTCCCGAGCGTGGGGATCGACTCGACGAAGATCCAGACCATGAAGCCCGCGCCAACCAAGGGCCACAGACCGATGAAGACGAAGTTCTTCGCCGACTTCATGATCAGCCGGCGATAGGCGACGACGACGGCAAAGCCCGCTAGAGCGTAGTAGAACGCGATCTGCAGGCCGATGGAGCTGATCGCGTCGGAGAGGATCGTCCCGACGCTCCCGAGGAAGTTGGAGCCGATGAAGAGCAGCAAGGACACCCCTGCGACCACCCCAGTGGCGAAAGCGGGCGTCCGCCACCGCGGGTGCACCATCCCGAACCGCGCCGGTAGCGTCTTGTCGCGCCCCATCGCGAACAGTGATCTCGTTACCTGGATGAGTGTCGTCTCCAACGTCGCGACGGTGGAGAGCATGACGGCGACGATGAGGAGCTTGCCACCGAGTCCCGGCCACACCACTTGGCCCAGGGTGCTCAAGATGTTGCCGCTGTCGCCCCTGACGGTCTTCTGCGACAGCACCATGTTGACGACGATCGTGAAGACCTCGAACAGGGCGAAGACGATGACCACTCCGATGATGCCGCCGAGTCCGGATGCCTTGCGGCTGTCCTTGGTTTCCTCGTTGAGGTTGGCGCTGACGTCCCAGCCCCAGTAGTAGAACGCAGCGATCAGGGCGGCGGCAACGAAGCCGGAAACCCCTCCGAAGTGGCTGAAGCCGAGCCAATTCCACGAGAAGGCGGGGCCGGCATGATGGCCGAGGCTGACGCGGACCAGACAGATGACGGCGAAGAGCATCAAGATCGCGACCTCGATCGAGGACATCACCCACTGTGCCCGCGCCGTGAGCCGGACTCCCACCATGACGCAGGTGACCATCACGAGGAACCAGACCGACCCGACCAAGGTGATCAGCCACGTGGTGTTCTGTTGGCTCGGCGCGAACAGTGCCAGCGTCACCGATCCGGCAGGCAGCGAGCCGGCGACCATGAAGATCGTCGCCGACACCACGAGTGCCCAGCCCGAGAGGTAGCCGAGGGCGGGGTGGAGCGCTCTGCCGACCCATGAATAGCTCGCGCCGGCATTCACGTCGGCTTTACCGAGGTAGGAGAACGCCCAGGCGATACCAAGCATGGGGATTCCGCACCACAGCAGGGCTGCCGGACTTGCCAGGCCAGCCGCCGCGACCAGGGTGGCCGTGGTGGCCGCCAACGAGTAGGCCGGCGCGCTTCCGGCCACGGCCATCACGATGGAGTCGAGAGCTGACAAGACGTTGCCGTGCAAACGATGCTCAGCTGGTGGCCCGACGTGGCTGGTGACCGTCCCCATCATGCGCTCCTTGGTTCGGTGAGGCTCACGGAACAAGACGGATGCGAGGCAGCCGTGGCGAAGGACTCCTCGAATTCGACCGATGCACCGGGCAGCGACGACGATTGAAGGCTGTCAAGTGGGTCACTGTCAACGAATTCTTATATGTTTCTCAGTTATCGCAACGGATTTCGTTTCACGCAGTCCGTGGGCAGAGTCTTCGTCGCTGCGGCGATTGGGGTGGGCGTGGCTGGGGCGCAGACCTGGCCTCAGTCGCCCGTCTGGCCGTCGATGCACTCGCGGAGGAGGTCGGCATGCCCGTTGTGCCGGGCGTACTC
>JBOHDU010000137.1:0-3242 GCA_050700615.1 Nocardioidaceae bacterium | reverse complement strand
GTGCGCGTGCCCGTCCCGGGCGGCCCCCTGACGCAGCGTGCGGCCGCCGCGGTCGCCGTAGCCTTCCACGACGAGCATCGGAGGCTGTACGGCTACGATCTCCGTTCCGACCGCCGCCAGGAGGTCGAGTGGGTCAACCTCCGGGTGACCGGTATCGGGCCGATTCCCCGGCCGCAGTTGCACAGGCGTCCCGCGGGTGTCGGGCCGGACCCGGCGGTGACCGGGACTCGACAGGTCTACTTCGAGGACTGGACCGCGGCGAGCCTGTACGACCGGTCGCGGCTCGGCCACGGAGACGTGGTGGTCGGTCCGGCGGTGATCGAGGAGTTCTCGTCCACCATTCCGGTCCACCCCGGCTGCTCGGCGCAGGTCGACGAGTTCGGGAACCTGCTGATCACCAAGACGGGTTGCGCCGATGAGTGACGTGCAACCGAAGAAGGCTCACGTACCCTCGGCGACCCCCGCCGACCCTCCCGACCCCATCCTGGTCGAGATCGTCCAGGGCTACCTCGCGTCGGTCGAGATGGAGGTCGAGACCGCGATCGGGCGTACGGCGCGGTCGCCGATGATCCGCGACGCGCACGACTACCGCGCCGGGATCCACGACCGCAGGCTGCGCAAGCTGACCGGCCGGTCCTACTCGGCCCTGGTGCACCCAGTCGTGCGCGACTACCCGATCGAGACCATGCGGCCCGGCGACGTGTTCTTCCACAACGACGTCTACCTCTCCGAGGGCGGAATCGGGCACCTGCCCGACCTGTGCGTCACCGCTCCCGTGTTCCACGACGGCGGCGACGGGCCGGAGGTGGTGGCGTTCGTGCAGGCGTTCGGGCACCACGACGACATCGGCGGGTCGGTGCCGGGGTCGATGCCCTCGCACGCCACGTCGGTGTTCGAGGAGGGGCTGATGGTTCCGCCCATCCGACTGTGGGACGAGGGCATCCCCTGCGAGCAGGCGCTGAAGATCATGACCCGCAACTCCCGGATGCCCGACTCGCTGGCTGCCGACCTCGACGCCGAGTGTGCCGCGTGCCTGATGGGGGCGCGGCGGATGACGGAGCTGTTCGAGCGCTACGGCCGTGGCCAGGTCGAAGCGTGCTTCGACGCGATCCTCGAGCAGACGACTGAGACGTTCCGGCGCGAGATCCTGGCCAAGATCCCCGACGGCAGCTACGTCTGGGAGGATTACGCCGAGCACGACGGGGTGGACCCACCGGCTCTTCATGCGCAACGCATCACGCTCACCAAGGTGTCCGACGACGGCGGCCGGCTCATCATCGACCTCACCGGAACCAGCCCGCAGGCGAAGGGGCCGATCAACCACTGCGGCGACTACGCCGAGGGCAACTTCTTGAAGAAGTGGCTGGCGCCGATCCTACGCAACCTGGCCGACAGCCCCGAGCGGATGGCCGAGCTGGACGTCAACGAAGGTGTCGTCCCACTGATCGAGATGCGCTTCCCGCCCAAGGGCACCCTGGTGACACCTGTCTTTCCGGCGCCGACCAATGCCCGGACGTTCGTCATCCTGCGCCTGCTGGGTGTGCTCGCCGGAACGCTGGCCAAGGCGGTCGACGGCATGATGCCCGCTGACCAGGAGACGATCCGCTACACCGGCGTCTACGGCGACGACGCCGATGGTCTGCCGTATCTGATGCGGGAGGTGCTCGGGGGCGGTTCGGGCGGGCGACCGTACGCCGACGGAGAGGACACGATCCACGTCGTACCCGACTCCCGCAACCTGCCGAGCGAGTTCACCGAGGCCAGGTTCCCGTTCGTCGTCGAGCGGCTCGGGCTGGCCGTCGACTCCGGTGGCGCCGGTCGCTACCGGGGTGGTTGTGGCTACGAGAAGCACATCCGGATGCTGCGCGACGCTCACTTCATGTCCATCGCCGACCGGTCGATCATGGCCTGCTGGGGCGTCAGAGGTGGCCGCGCAGGTCGTCCGTTCGAGGTGACGATCGACCCAGGCGGACCCCACGAGCGTCAGGTGGAGGCGCTGGCCGACGCCGAGCCGGTGGCAGCTGGTGAGGTGATCCGGATACGCACCACCGGTGGGGATGGCTGGGGTGACCCGCTGGAGCGGCCCTACGAGGACGTCGTTCGCGACATCGCCTGGGGCAAGATCTCGACCGGTGCCGCGCGCGGCGACTACGGGGTGGTGCTCATCGAGCCGCCCGGACCGCGCGCCATGCTCGGAGGGTCGGGCGTCGACGTGGAGGCCTCCGACGCGCTGCGAGAACAGATGCGGGCCGAGCGCACCGCCAGATCCGAAGCCGACGGCCGCCCGTTCTTCGACCGGGGACCCGGATACGCGCGGCTGTCCGGCGGCGCAGCGTTCAACGATCTCGACCTGGTCAGCCCCGACACCTGGTCGTGACGCCTGGTCGGCACGGGCATCGGCCTCGGGGGTCGAGACGAGCGCCCGGGCAGTAGGACCGGGACGCTGCTGTGGCTCAGGACGCTCGGTATTGTCGGGCGATGCCCGAGCTGCAACGCCTTCGAGGCGACCATGCGGGGGCCGTCTTGGCCTTCGAGGTGGCCAACCGCGCCTATTTCGCTGCGTCGGTGTCCGACCGCGGCGATGACTTCTTCGCCAGGTTCGACGAGCTGTACGGTGCCTTGTTGGCTGAGCAGGAGGCCGGCCTCGGTGCCTTCTACGTGCTCGTCGCCGATGACGACTCGGTCCTGGGCAGGTTCAACCTGCGCTTCGTCGTGGAGGGAACTGCCGAACTCGGCTATCGGGTCGCGCAGCACATCGCTGGCCGAGGTGTGGCGACCGCGACGGTGCGAGAGCTGTGCCAGCTGGCGCCGGCGACGCATGGGCTGCGCACGCTGCGGGCTGCCACCGCCCATCAGAACGTCGGGTCGCAGAAGGTTCTCACCAGGGCCGGCTTCATCCCCGTTGGCCCAGCCGACCCCGCCGACATCGGCGGTAAGCAGGGCACGTGGTACGAGCGCGATCTCGTGTCACGTGTCGTCGAGTAGCCCGCGTTGCCGGGCAACGGCGGCCGCCTCGGTGCGCCCCCCCGCGCCCAGCTTGGCCAAGATGTTCGACACGTGCACGCTGACGGTCTTGGCGCTGATGAACAGCTGCCTGGCGATCTCGCCGTTGCTGCGGCCTTGAGCGACCAGGCCGAGGATTTCGTGCTCACGGGGGGTCAGGTCCTCGTCGCGCCGTGACGCCTCGGGGCGCCGGGAAGGTGTGCCGAGGGAGCGCAGCTCGGCCAGCAGCGGTTCGGCGC
>JBOHDU010000136.1:0-6254 GCA_050700615.1 Nocardioidaceae bacterium | reverse complement strand
GATGGGTACCGACGACGGCGACGTCGAGCTTCAGAAGTCGAACATCCTCTTGCTCGGCCCGACCGGCTGCGGCAAGACGCACCTCGCGCAGACTCTGGCGCGGATCTTGAACGTCCCGTTCGCGATCGCCGATGCGACTGCGCTGACCGAGGCGGGCTATGTCGGCGAGGACGTCGAGAACATCCTCCTGAAGCTGATCCAGGCCGCGGACTTCGACATCAAGAAGGCCGAGACCGGCATCATCTACATCGACGAGATCGACAAGATCGCCCGCAAGGCCGAGAACCCGTCGATCACCCGCGATGTCTCCGGCGAGGGCGTGCAACAGGCGCTGCTGAAGATCCTCGAGGGCACGACCGCCTCCGTGCCGCCGCAGGGTGGGCGCAAGCACCCGCACCAGGAGTTCATCCAGATCGACACCACCAACATCTTGTTCATCGTCGGCGTGGCGTTCGCAGGCCTCGAGCACATCATCGAGCAGCGCGCGGGCAAGAAGACGCTCGGCTTCACGGCCGATCTCACCACCACCGACGTCGACGTCGACACGCTCTACTCCGAGGTGCGGCCGGAGGATCTGCTGAAGTTCGGCCTGATCCCGGAGTTCGTCGGTCGGCTCCCGGTGATCGCGACCGTCGACAAGCTCCACGAGGACGACCTGATCCGCATCCTCAACGAGCCGCGCAACGCCCTCACCAAGCAGTACATGAAGCTGTTCGAGCTCGACAACGTCGACCTCGAGTTCACGGCTGACGCCGTCGAGGCGATCGCCGAGCAGGCGATGCTGCGCGGCACCGGCGCTCGCGGCCTTCGCGCAATCCTCGAGGAGGTCCTGCTCAACGTGATGTACGACGTGCCGTCCCGGCATGACGTCGCCAAGGTCGTGGTCAACCGCGAAGTCGTGGTTGACAACGTCAACCCCACGTTGGTGCCGCGCGAGGAGCCGGCGAAGAAGAAGAAGTCCGCGTAGTCGGCCCCTACCCGCGCGGCGCCATTCGAAACGATCTGCCGCGCCTCGTCCCAGTCGTGCACGACTCGGGTTTCCGACGATGAGGTCCTGCACCGAGCGGGGTCGTGGGTCCAACCCGACCCACACCAGCCCGGATCGGCACCAGGACCGCCAGGACGGCACGGACAGCTGCCACCCGGGCTCGCGGGAGCAGACCACGGCCGTCGATCACTCGCAAGGGGGCCGCGCCTGCCCAATAGAGCCGACCCCTGGATCTCCGTTCCGCTCGGCCGCTCGCCGTCCATGCGGACAGGAGCGAAACCCGGGCGGGTGGTTGCGTCACCCGGCCGGGGTGACCGGGTGACCGCGAGTAAGGCAGGATGGTCCGTTGTCAGTCTCGGTGGCCTGCGGCCGCGAGGGGAGTGTTGAGGAGCGTCACGCCCGAGAACTCGGGGGGCCGTCTGGCCGATCGGCTGGCCGGAACCAAGGTGCTGCTCACCGGGGTGACCGGATTCGTCGGGGAGGCCCTGCTCCATCGGCTGCTCACCCAGGTCCCGGGTGTCCACGTCTGCGTGTTGGTCCGTCCGAAGGGGTCCGCGTCGGCTCGGGACCGGGTCCGGAGCCTGCTCGGCAAGCCGATCTTCGCGTCGTCGGTCGAGTCCGCGGGAGATGTCGACACCCTGCTGGCGGGTCGGATCAGCGTCATCGAGGGCGACCTCGTTGATGTCCCAGAGCTGCCTCAGGGTCTCGACTCGATCGTCCACTGCGCGGGAGATGTGTCCTTCGACCCGCCTGTCGACGAGGCGTTCACCACGAATGTCGTCGGCACCCGAAGCCTGCTGAGGAGGGTGGCCGAGGTCGGTGGCGACGTGCACTACGTGCATATCTCGACGGCGTACGTCGCTGGTCGTCGTCGCGGCGCGATCCCCGAAGGCCCGGTTGAGCACGACGTCGATGTCGAGGCCGAGCTGGCTTGGGGTCTGGGCCAGCGCGACTCGATCGAGTTTCGCTCGCGCTCGGCGAGCCACCTCCAGTCGCTTCGGTCCGCTGCCGAGCGTGAGCACGGCCGCGCCGGCATGCTGACCTCCGCGCTGTCGACCGAGGAGCGCCGCCGCGCCTGGGTCAAGGACGAGCTGATCCGCGCCGGAACCGAGCGTGCCCGCAGCCTCGGGTGGACCGACTGCTACACGTTCACGAAGGCGCTGGGCGAGCGGGTCGTCGAGCAGTACGCCGCCGACGCCCGGGCCACCATCGTCCGACCGAGCATCATCGAGTCCGCGCTCCAGGTTCCCCACCCAGGCTGGATCGAAGGCTTCAAGATGGCTGAGCCGTTGATCTTGGCGTACGGCCGCGGTGAGCTCCCGGAGTTCCCGGCCTCTGCCGACTCCACGGTGGACATCGTGCCCGTCGACCACGTGGTCGCCGCGATCGTGGCCGCCCTCGGTGAGCGACCCGAACCGGGTCGGCCACGCTGGCTCCACGTTTCGTCTGGTGCCCGCAACCCGCTGACCTTCAACCGCCTCTATGCGATCGTGCGCGACTACTTCGATCACCACCCCTTCGAGGTTGGAGACAGGGGCGCGGCCCGGCTGCCAGAGTGGCGGTTCCCGGGAGCCCAGGCGGTGGAGCGACTGCTCGTCACGAGCGAGCGCGCCCACAAGATGGCCGACTATCTCGTCACTCACGCCCCCCGAGCCGATCGCACTCGCGACATGGCGCGCAAGCTCGAGCAGCAGCGCCGCCGGCTCGAGTTCCTGCGTCGCTACATCGACCTGTACCGCGAGTACGCCCAGGCGGAGATGCGCTTCTCCGACGCGGGAACCGTCGCTCTCTACCAGCGGCTGCACCCCGACGACCAACGTGACTTCGAGTTCGACACTGCCGTCGTCGACTGGGGCCACTACATCGGCGAGGTCCACTGCCCCGCGGTCACCGCTCCGATCCGCCGCTTCGACGAGTCGCGTCGCGGTCGCAAGGGCTCCTCGACCCCAGCGCCGCGAGCCCTCGACGGATCGGGGGACTCGACGATCGCCGCCGTCTTCGACATGGACGGCACCCTGCTCGCGTCCAACGTCGTCGAGACCTATCTGTGGATGCGGCTTCAGGAGATGACGTCGGGGGAGCGGGTCGCCGAGGTGAGCCGGATCGCCGCCCGGCTTCCCAACCTGATCCGCGCCGAGCGGCACGAGCGAAGCGCGTTCCTGCGCTCGGTCTATCGCGAGTACGCCGGTGCCCGCCGTGACGACCTGGACCAGATCGCCGACGAGGTGCTCACGTCACACGTGCTGTCGCGGCTGTCTCCCGCCGCCGTGCGCCGGGTGCGCGAACATCGAGCAGTCGGTCATCGAACCGTGCTCGTCACCGGGGCCATTCGACCGCTCACCAGACCGCTCCAGCCACTGTTCGATCACATCGAGGCCGCCGAGCTGTCGGTCGACGACCGCGGGGTCTGCACCGGGTTCCTGGACCTTCCTCCGCTGGTCGGTGAGTCAAGAGCGGCTTGGCTGCGGCAGTGGGCAGGTGTCAACGGGATCGACCTTTCCCGCTCCTTCGCCTACGCCGACTCGCACTCCGATCTTCCGTTGCTGTCGAGTGTCGGCAACCCGGTGGCCGTGCAGCCCGACATCACGCTGTACCGCCACGCCAAGAAGAGCCATTGGCCGATCGTCGACTGGACCAGCTCGACAGCGGCGTCCCGGTCCCTCGTTCCCGCGAGTGAGGTCTAGCCCGATGATGCTGGCCCTGGAGATGTTCCGTTCGCTGCCACGCCATGTTGCCGCTCGGGCGATGGGCGGCCGGATGCCCGGGATCCTGTCGGGGCCCGCCGCGCCACTGCGCCTGGTCACGATCGACGAGCCTGACGTCGCCAAGCCGGGATGGGCACGCCTGCGTACTCGGCTGTCCGGCATCTGTGGCTCGGACCTGGGTGCGCTGTCGGGTCGCACCAGTCTCTACTTCTCCGGGCTGGTGTCGATGCCGCTCGTCCCCGGCCACGAGATCGTGGCCGACCTGATCGACGGCTGCGACGACCTCCCCGCGGGGACGAGGGTCGTCGTCGACCCGATCCTTCAGTGCGCGGCACGGGGAGTCGAGCCCTGCGAGTCCTGTCGGACGGGCGCCACCAACCGCTGCGACCGGATCACGGTCGGGCACATCTCGCCCGGCCTGCAGACCGGCTACTGCGCCGACACCGGAGGTGGCTGGGGGCAGGTGCTGGCCGCACACCGTAGCCAGCTCCACGCCGTCCCGGACTCGCTGTCCGACGAGCAGGCCGTGCTCATCGAGCCCCTTTCGTGCGCGGTGCACACCGCCTTGCGAGCCAGGGTCGAGCACGGCGCGCACGTCCTCGTCAGCGGCGCAGGATCGGTAGGGCTGTTCGTCACGTTGGCGATCCGCCAGCTCACCGAAGCAGGGCAGATCACCGTCGTTGCCAAGCACGGTCACCAGCGGGAGCTGGCTCGCGAGTTCGGGGCGACCGAGGTGGTGGGTCCCGACGAGGTGCTCCGCGGTGTCCGCCGTACGACGCGGGCGTTCCACGTCAAGCCCGAGTTCGGTCGGTCCTACCTGCTGGGTGGGGTCGACGTGGCGATCGATGCGGTGGGCAGCAAGCAGTCCGTCGAGACGGCGCTGCACACGACGAAGGCGGGCGGCCGCGTCGTGCTGTCCGGGATGCCGGCCGCGGCCGACCTGTCGGCGGCGTGGTTCCGCGAGCTGGAGGTGGTCGGATCGTACGCTTCGGCTGCCCGTGAGCAGGCGGCCAAGGGTCGGCCAGCCTTCGAGATCGCCACCGAACTGGTCGGCGGCGACTCTCTCGAGCTCGTGGGCAAGTCCGTTGTGAGCTACCCACTGCACCGCTGGCGGGAGGCGCTCGACCACGCGCACTCGGCGGGGCGCCTGGGCGCCGTCAAGGTCGCGTTTGATCCGAGGAGCACCAAGTGAGCACGAGATACCCGAGGAGCCGCCCGTGAGCCGTCCAGGTTTCGTACTCGAGGTCGACGATCGCACCCCGCCGCTGATCGTGCACGAGGGCGAGGGCTTCCGGCTCGAGGAGTTCCCGCTCGGGACCCGGGTGATCTACCCGCCGGAGTCGCTGCCTGCAGTGCCCGACGTCGATGCCGCTATCGCTCATGCGCTGCTCGAACCGGAGGGCAGCGACCCGCTCCCTGCGCTTCTCAAGCCCGGTATGCGGCTCACGATCGCGTTCGACGACGTCTCCCTTCCGCTGCCGCCGATGCGCCGCCCCGACATCCGCCAGCGGATCATCGAGGCGGTGCTCACGATGGCCGCCGAGGCGGGGGTCGACGACGTCGAGCTGATCAGCGCCAACGCGCTGCACCGCAGACTGACCGCCGCCGAGCTCAAGCACATCGTGGGGGAGCGGGTGTTCAGGTCGTTCTTCCCGCAGGGCTTGCTCTACAACCACGACGCCGAGGACCACGCGAACCTCAAGCACATGGGGGAGACCGACCAGGGCGAGGACGTTGAGATCAACCGTCGGGCGGCCGAGTCGGATCTGCTGGTCTACGTCAACGTCAACCTGGTGGCGATGGACGGCGGTCACAAGTCGGTGCCAGTCGGGTTGGCGTCGTACCGCAGCCTGCGCCATCACCACAACTCCAAGACGATGGTCCGCTCGCACTCCTTCATGGACCACAAGAAGTCGCACCTGCACCACTCCGCCTGGCGGATGGGCCGGATGCTCGCCGACAAGCTCAACATATTCACGATCGAGACCACGCTCAACAACAACGTGTTTCCCGCGCCTTATGACTTCCTCCTCAAACGTGAGTGGGAGTGGAGCATCAAGGACCAGGCCACGATGCTGGCGATCAAGCGCGGGCTCACGATGGCGCCCGACAAGATGAAGCACAAGATCTTCCACGATCTGCGCGCCCCCTACGGGCTGACCGGGATCCACGCCGGCGAGACCGAAGCCGTGCACGAGAAGACGATCGCCAACGTGCACCGCCAGCAGCTCGTCGAGGTGCAGGGCCAGTCCGACGTCTTGGTGATGGGCGTTCCCTACCTCGGCCCCTACAACGTGAACTCCACGATGAACCCCATCCTGGCCACCTGCATGGGACTCGGCTACTACTTCAACTCCTACCGGGGCCAGCCGCTCGTGCGCCGCGGCGGGGCGGTCATTCTCTACCATCCGGTGAAGCCCGACTTCAACCAGCTGCACCACCCGTCGTACGTCGACTTCTACGAGGAGGTCCTCTCCGAGTCGACCGACCCTGCGGTGATCGAGGCGAAGTACGAGGCGCAGTACGCCACCGACCCGTGGTACATCCACCTCTACCGCACC
>JBOHDU010000135.1:0-2430 GCA_050700615.1 Nocardioidaceae bacterium | reverse complement strand
ATGCTCAGCTACCGCACCCCAGACCGCCCCGGCAGCAGATCGAGGCGCTCGTGACCCAGTTCCTGGGGAAGGAGCGCCGGGCGGGGCGCGGATACCGGTGGGTGGAACCGGTCAGCGAGGAAGAGCGCGACAAACGCGAGGCGACGATCTTGCGGGAGGCGGGCTTCGCTGGGCCCGCGCGGCTGGATGTACCGGGCTGGGTCGCGAACCGCAGCGAGGATGAAGTGGTGGCGAGCGTGTTCTCCTTGTCCTACGCGACCCCGCACCTCTTCGGCGACCAGACGGAGTCGTTCGAGCAGGAACTGCGCGGCCTGCTCGAGCAGGTCAGCCCCGGCAGACAGTTCAGCGAGGAGATGCGCGAGATCGCCATCGACCTCTGGCGTCCCTGAGCCGCACCCACGGTAGGCACAGGCCGCGGACAGGACAGTCCTGTCGACGTGAGGGTTCGGCGAGCGATCGAGTCCGCGGATTCTCTGCGCTGATGCGATGGTGTCATTCGTCGAGTCCGTGACAATCGACCCCGAGGATGCATCGGTCGTCGCCCAGTTCTGGGCAGCCGCTCTCGGACCGAACCTCGACGAAGACACTACGAACGACCGCGCATGGGTGAAGCGTGCCTTGGGGTCCGCCTTGTGATGTCGCTCAGATCCTGCGCCGACCATTGCCAGCGGTGGGAGATTGGTTTCATGGGATTGCGTTTGTGCCGGGTGAGCCTCGCGACGGCGACAGCTGTGCTCCTGGCGGGGGTCGCTGGGTGCACTGGGGCTGGTGTCCAACCGCAAACTCGCGATCGCCCCTCTTCCCCGACCGTTGGGGCTGGTGTCCAACCGCGAACTCGCGATCGCCCCTCTTCCCCGACCGTGTCGGCCCCGTCTGCGGTGGCGCCGCACGGGCGCGGGGTGTCGGGGCTGCTTGGCGGGCCCACGCAGGGGTGGCTTGGGTTGCCTACGCAAGCGCGGAGCAGGCGGTGGCCGGCTGGCAGGTCTGCCCGACCGATCCGGAAAGCCTTGGGCCGTGCGAACTGGTGTCGACCCGCACCGGCGATGGCTGGGTGTCTTCGAGTACCCGACCGTCGGGTCATCTGCAGGCGTCCATCACCTCCAACGGCTACGTCGCGTTGTGGTCTCGACCTAGGGGCCTGCGCCTGCTGGACGCCGCGGGCACGATCGCACGGGTAGGGGTCGACGCGCGGCCAGAACCGGCGGGCCGGTTCGAGCCTGTCTTCGGGTCCGGCTGGGTCGGCCCCGGAGTGGAGACCGACCTGTGGGCCTACGACCGCATCCACCACGTCGCCCGCCCGGTCCCCCCAACGCCGCAGATCAAGAGCAGGCCCTCCGCGGTCCGGACCCGCGGCGGGCGGTTATGGGTCGAGGGGTGGGGGACCCATCTGCAGGTATGGGTTGCTTGGACCGATGACGGCGGGGCGACCTGGACCGAGCACCGGCTCACCCGGTCCGGGTATCCCGGTGGCCTGGCCGTCGCCCCAGGTGGGCAGGTCGCCGCTTTCGCCTGGAACGACCACGCAGCCTCGCTGCGCGGAGCCAGCCAGATCAGCCGCGACAACGGCGCGACATGGGCGCGGTTCCATCTGGCAGTCGGTCCAACCCGCATCGACTCCGAAGGCATCCCTGGCGGACCTTCCGCTGTCACCCGGCTGACCAGACGCACCATCTTCGTCGTTGACGCGGCGACCCACACACTGTGGACCAGCACCGGTGACTGGAGCAGCTTTCACCAGGTGCCGCGGGCCGGACGAGTCAGCTGGGTGCAGAGCAACCACGGCCTCCTGTGGGCCGGCGGCCACGACAATCAACACATCGAGCTCTCCACGGACTATGGCCGCACCTGGCACGCCATCCAACCCCGGTGACGGACCCCGATCTGCGGACGCCGCTACGCGGAGACTGGCGGCAATCGCCGCGGTCCGAGCCCCAGTGCCGGCGGCTGCCTCAGCCGCGGACAGTGACCTTGAGCGGTACTCGGGTCGCGATGTACTGCGGGCAGACCTTCCCTGGTGAGCACCGCGGCGCCACGGTGAGGTACAGGGTCGTACTGCCGACTCGGATTGCCGCGAAGACAGATCTGTCCGGGTTCGAGCCGCGCACAAGCGAGAGAACCTTGTGCTGGCTGGGCTGTTCGGTGTCGCTCATCCACCTGATCGGCCGTGCGACAACCAGTCGGTCTCCCAGGTGCAGGGTGAGCTGTCTTACCTTGCTCGGGGAGTTAACGACGATGGCGTGGTGGCCGGTGCCCGTGGTCAGCGTCGGTTGGCCGCCGTTGCTGGCGTGCGTGGCGCCACAAGCTGTCGAGGCGATGCACAGGGCGACCGCGGCAGCCAGTCCTCCGCGCCGTGAGCTTGTTGTGGTCATTCCCCTTGGACGGCCTTCTCCCGCGACGGGTTCCATGACCCCGAGACGTCAAGATTCGGCC
>JBOHDU010000134.1:0-15461 GCA_050700615.1 Nocardioidaceae bacterium | reverse complement strand
TCCAAGATGGTCGTGACCGGCGACATCACTCAGGTCGACCTGCCGACCGGGACCCGCAGTGGGCTTCGGGTCGTGCGCGAGATCCTCGAAGGTCTCAAGGACCTCAGCTTCTGCATGCTCACAGCGCAAGACGTCGTGCGCCACAAGCTGGTCGGCCGGATCGTCGCCGCCTACGACACCTACGAGTCGACTCGGCAGTCCTACGACGCGTCACGCCAGGCAGCAGCGGCGAGTGCCGTCGAAGGCCGATGACCGTCGAAGTTCTCAACGAGTCCGGCGTCGACGTCGATGTCACGGAGTTCGCCCGGCTGGCCCGCTTCACGATGGGACGGATGCGCGTGCACCCCGATGCCGAGCTGTGTCTCAAGCTCGTCGACGAGCCGACGATCGCGGAGTTCAACCAGCGTTGGCTCGGTAAGAATGGGCCGACCGACGTTCTGTCCTTCCCGATGGACGAGCTGCGGCCCGGGCGTGACGGTGACGGAGAGGTCGACGGGATCCTCGGAGACATGCTGCTCTGTCCCCAGTACGCCGCTCAGCAGGCGCCGTCGTTCTCTCGCTCCGTCGAGGACGAGATGCACCTGCTCACGATCCACGGCATTCTGCACCTTCTCGGGTACGACCATGCTGAGACCGACGAGGAGAAGGAGATGTTCGGCCTGCAGGCTCGGCTCCTGGCGGAGTGGCAGGCCGTGCGGTCCGGGGAAGAGGTCGAATGACGGCGACCGACGTCGTCCTGCTGATCGTGGCCATCGCACTGGTGCTGCTGGCCGGCGTGTTGGCGAGCGCCGACGCAGCCATCTCCGCGATGTCCAGGGTGCGCGCGGAAGAGCTCGTGGCGCAAGGGCGCGCTGGCGCGGCTCGGCTGGTGCGCATCGTCAGCGGCCCCCCGCGCTTCCTCAACACCACGCTTCTCGTGCGGATGATGTGCGAGATCACGGCGATCGTGCTGGTGACCCTCGTCGTCGTCGACGGGATCGATGACGGCTGGCTGCAGGTGCTCGTGGCCGCGGGCGGGATGGTCATCGTCTCCTACGTGGCTGTCGGGGTCGGACCGCGCACGATCGGGCGGCAACACTCCGAGCGTGTCGCGCTGATGTCGGCCGGTCCGGTGCTGGCGATGACCGCCGTGCTCGGGCCGCTGCCGCAGCTGTTGATCGTGATCGGCAACGCGATCACCCCGGGCGAAGGATTCCGTGAAGGCCCGTTCGCCTCGGAGGCCGAGCTGCGCGAGATGGTCGACCTCGCCGAGCAGAGTCGCGTGATCGAGTCCGACGAGAGGCGGATGATCCACTCCGTGTTCGAGCTCGGCGACACGCTCACACGTGAGGTCATGGTGCCGCGCACCGACGTCGTCTTCATCGAGCGGCACAAGACGTTGCGTCAGCTGATGTCGCTCGCCCTGCGCAGCGGGTTCTCCAGGATCCCGGTGATCGGCGAGGACCTCGACGACATCATCGGGATCGCCTACCTCAAGGATGTGACCAAACGGGTCTTTGACAACCATGAGGCCGAAACGACGGAACGTGTCGAGACAGTGATGCGGCCGTCGTTCTTCGTACCGGACTCCAAGCCGGCCGACGAGCTGATGCGTGACATGCAGGCGAACCGCACACACCTGGCGATCGTCGTCGATGAGTACGGCGGCACGGCTGGCCTGATAACGATCGAGGACATTCTCGAGGAGATCGGCGGTGAGATCACCGACGAGTACGACGTCGACCCTGACGAGGTCGAGCGGGTGGCCGGAGGTTCGGTGCGGGTGAGCTCGCGGTTCCCCGTCGACGACCTGTCCGACCTATTCGGCGTCGAGATCGACGACGATGACATCGAGACCGTGGGCGGCCTGATGGCCAAGCACCTTGGGCGGGTTCCCATCCCTGGTGCCGAAGTGGTCTGCGGGGGTCTACGGTTCCGTGCCGAGAGCCTGGCCGGCCGTCGCAACAAGGTCGTCACCGTGCTGATCACCCCGGTCGAGCCGGCCGACCGTGGCACGGTGCAAGAACAGACCGATGCGCACGGCCAGGTCGAGTCCGAGGCACTGGGATGACGAGCATCAGGGGCGAGCGTGGTTCGAGATGTGTCTCGTTCCGGCGTGCGGGAGCCGGAGCTTGATGGCTGTCCGGCTGACCGATCCCGACGACGCCAAGCTGGTGACGCTCGCGCGTGCCAACCGGGCCCGCGTAGGACGCGGCGACGGTGGGGCCGTGCGTGACGCCGACGGGCGTACCTACAGCGCCGCCAGCATCGACCTCCCGTCGCTGCAGCTGTCGGCGCTGGAGCTTGCGGTCGCGATGGCAGCCAGTAGCGGAGTGCATGGGCTCGAAGCCTGCGTCGTGGTCACCGAGCAGATGGCCGTGGCCGAGCGTGACCTGGCGGTGGTCCGGGACCTCGCGGGCTCTGGCGTGCCCGTCTACCGCGCCGACCTCGACGGCGCGGTCATCGACGAAACCAAGACCTGAGCCCGATGCGAAAGTATCGCCAGTGGTCGCCATACGGGACAGTCGGTCTTCGTGACATCTCCTGATGTGACGGGCTTCCGCAGCGGGTTCGCCAGCATCGTCGGGCGACCCAACGCCGGCAAGTCGACACTCACGAACGCTCTGGTCGGCACGAAGGTCGCGATCACCTCCTCGAAGCCGCAGACGACACGGCACACGATCCGCGGCATCGTCCACCGCCCCGATGCCCAGCTCGTCCTGGTCGACACGCCCGGACTGCACAAGCCCCGCACCCTGCTCGGCGAGCGGCTCAACGCTCTGGTGCGTGCGACCTGGGCCGAGGTCGACGTGGTCGGTGTCTGTCTCCCGGCGCCCGATCGGATCGGGCCGGGCGACAGGTTCCTGGCGGCCGAGCTCGCCCGAGCGACCGGCAAGCCGAAGTTCGCGATCGCGACCAAGATCGACCTCGTCACGCCTGACCGGTTGGCGCAGCACCTCACCCAGATCGGCCAGCTCGGCCAGAGCCTCGATCTCGACTGGGCCCAGATCGTGCCGGTGTCGGCGGTGTTGGGCCAGCAGGTCGGCCTGCTCGCCGAGCTGTTCGTCGCGGAGCTGCCGCCGGGTCCTCCGCTCTACGTCGACGGCGAGCTCACCGACGAGCCGGAGACGTCGTTGGTTGCCGAACTGATCCGGGAAGCGGCGCTTGAGGGGGTGCGCAACGAGCTCCCCCACTCGATCGCGGTCGTGGTCGAGGAGATGGGCCTGCGACCTGATCGCCCGGCGGGCCGGCCGCTGCTCGACGTGCACGCCAATCTGTACGTCGAGCGGCCCACGCAAAAGGCCATCGTGATCGGCCACAAGGGGGCTCGGCTGGGCGAGGTCGGCTCGGGTGCTCGACGGCAGATCGAAGCGCTGCTCGGCACCCCGGTCTACCTGGACCTGCGTGTCAAGGTCGCCAAGGACTGGCAGCGCGACCCCAAACAGCTCAAACGACTGGGTTTCTGAGCTGGTGGTTCATCAGACGGCGTGAATATTCGGGGCGGCTGCCTTCAATGCACTCCATGGCGATCGTCTGCCGCCGGTCAGGAGGTCGTCTTGCTCCAGCAATATCCGAAGCGTTGGCCGTGCTGCCAGTCCGAAGCCGTCGGATAGGTCCAGCCGTAGCTGTAGCCGCCGCCGGCCATCACTGTGCTGGAAACGAGTTTCTGGCAACGCTTCTGCCCGTCGACCTTCGTCACCGCGCTGCTGGGGTAGCTCGCCTTGTCCGGGCCCAGCTGTAGGGCGGCGACTGCACGGTAGGAGTGCGGCTGGCTGCAGATCACGAGCATCGAGCCGGCTGCCCCAGGCGCTCCCTTCGAGCACACGGTGTACGACGCGAGGCGGCGCGGGTGGTCGAGGAGGTGCCGGGGATCCATCGGCAGGCCGGAAAGGACTTGCTTGGCCTGGAGTGCGATCACGTCGCATCGAACCCAATGGGCGCCGCGGTCAAAGCCCTTCTGTTGGGGCAGGAAGTAGGTCACCGTAAGTCGGGACATCGCCCGCGCCCGGGCATCGCCGCCGATGAAGCGCGGAAACGCCCCGTGGCAGAGGCCCGAGGCCGCGTCCTGGATCGTGGGGTTGCCGATGCCGACGCCCTTGACAAGCACCTTGGTGGGAAGCTGCGCCACCGCGAAGGTGTAGGCGGTGTGGCCCTTCTTGCAAGGCGTTGTCGGTGTCGTGTTGGAGTAGCGGCCGATCGCGCCGTAGCTGAGGTTTCGACAGGTGTCGACCTTCGGTTCTGGAGGGGGCGGAGGTGGCGGCTTGCTCGTGTCGGTCGCCCGGGTCGGCGAGTTCGCCGCCGTCGCGGGGCCGGCCGGGCTGCCGGCGGTTCCCCCGCAGCCGGCGAGGAGGGCCATCGCGGCCACCGTCAGGGCCGCCAGACAGAGCCGCCGAGGTGACCGGCGTACGGTGTGGCGGGCCGGGCCGGCCGCGGCCGACGACGGGATTCGTCGGATCATCGCCCACCACTGTAAACGAGCCGCATCGAAAGCCCTGGCTCAACGCGCTGTGAGTTCCCCCTCAGGACGCAGCGGCGTCAGCGGATGTGGCCCTGGACGACGGACTCGCGGTTGATCACCCGGGATCCGAGCATCTCGTTGACGGCGATCATGTGGTCGTTGGTGTCGGCGTTCCAGGTGTCGATAGTCGCCAGTTCCGGTTCCACGTCGAGCATCCACTCCAGCATGGTGGCCTTGAGCAGGACGCCCAGCCGATGGCCGCGATGGCTTCCGATGACCGACGTGTCCTCTTGGTAGGCCATCCCGGGCATCAGCGTGTCGACACACAAAATGGTGTGACCGGCCCACTCACCACTCTCGCGATGCCGGGCCATCAGCCGGTAGACGTGCTGACCGCGCGCCTCCATGGACTGGCTGGCCGCGTTGACACGCTCGGGAGGGAATGCCTCCGGCTCGGAGTCCAGGTCGTCGAGCGGGGCGTCATTGATCGCTTCGTAGAGCGCCTGCAAATCCGGCAGCAGATCTTCAGATACCGGCCCGTCGACCGGCACCAGCTCGTAGTCGCCGGCCCGCTCGGCTGCCTCGCGCATGAGCACCCCCAGGTTGACCCGGTCGAGGTCGGCAAGCACCAGCCGTCGCTGGGAGGTGTGCTGACCCACCTCCCACCCGTGACTCACCAGGAACCGCTCGCCCGGCGAGTCCCGCAACAGGAACGTCATTGCCTTCGACCGCTCGTGCTTGCGGAGCTCGAGCTCTTGGGCCGCCAGCAGTCCCGAGCCGACTCCGCTTCCGCGATGGTCGGGATGGACGTGGCAGAAGACAACACCAGTGTCGAGGTTGTCCCAGCTCGACACCTCCAGCGTGGCGTAGCCGATCAGTGCGCCAGGCCGGTCGTGGGCGAGCCACATGCCGTCGTAGGGCCGGTTCTCGAACGTGAAGCGCGCTTGGGCGAGCAACGAAGGGCCGGAGACGGGCACGTGTACCGCGCTGTCGGTCGCATCTGCCGCGTTCGCGATCTCCGCGAGCCGTTCGGCGACGCGCCCATCGAGGTCGAGGGGGTCGACCTGCTCGATGTCCATGGGTTCATTGAAGGTCCGACCCCGCCATCACGACAACTGCTTATCCCGCTCCGACGGCGAGACGCGCTGGTGCCGGCTTCGTTTCTCGATCTCGCGCTCAGGACAATGCGCGGGGCGATCTGCGGCCCGCCGGAGCTGACGGGATCCGACCGGGCTGCGGAGGTCTGTTGTGAACTTCGGACCCTGGAGGCTAGTGTGCAGACACCATGTTGGTTGCCCGTGTGCTGCTTAGCCGCCGCGACGAGGGTCTGCTCTAGCCGGACCTCCTCGTCGCGGAGTTGCTGTCGGCCGGCGTCCATCTTCCCTCCGGGGACCCAGCAGAAGGCAACCCCTCATGGCCATCACCCAGCAGCCCAGCCGGATGCCCGCTCACCGCTACCGTGCGTTCCCACCTATCGACCTTCCCGATCGCACCTGGCCATCTCGATCGATCACGGCAGCTCCTCGATGGCTCTCGACCGACCTTCGAGACGGCAACCAGGCGCTGATCGACCCGATGACCCCCGAACGCAAGAAGCGCATGTTCGACCTGCTGGTGCGGATGGGATATAAGGAGATCGAGGTTGGCTTCCCATCGGCGAGCCAGACCGACTTCGACTTCGTCCGGCGGCTGATCCAAGACGATGCGATTCCCGCCGACGTGAGGATCTCGGTGCTGACTCAGGCCCGCGAGGACCTGATCGATCGCACCGTCCAAAGTCTCGTCGGTGCTCCGCAGGCGAACGTCCACCTGTACAACGCGGTTGCCCCGCTGTTTCGGCGCGTGGTGTTCGGCATCGACCGCGACGAGTGTCGGGGCCTTGCCGTGCGTGGCACCGAGATCGTGATGAAGTACGCCGAGGAGTATCTCGGGGGCACCGATTTCGGCTTCCAGTACAGCCCGGAGATCTTCACCGGCGCCGAGCTGGACTTCTCCGTCGAGGTCTGTGAAGCGGTCATGGATGTCTGGCAGCCGGGTCCCGACCGCGAGATCATCCTCAACCTGCCTGCCACCGTCGAGATGTGCACGCCGAACGTCTACGCGGACCAGATCGAGTGGTTCGGGCGCCAGCTCACCCGCCGCGAGCACGCGGTCGTGTCACTCCACCCGCACAACGATCGTGGCACGGCGGTCGCAGCCACCGAGCTCGCGATGATGGCGGGCGCCGACCGGGTGGAGGGGTGCCTGTTCGGACATGGCGAGCGAACCGGCAACGTGTGCCTGGTGACCCTCGGCCTGAACCTCTTCAGTCAGGGCATCGACCCGATGATCGACTTCGCCGACATCGACGAGATCCGGCGAACCGTCGAGTACTGCACGCAACTGCCCGTCCATCCGCGCCACCCCTACGCGGGTGACCTCGTCTACACGGCCTTCTCCGGGTCGCATCAGGACGCGATCAAGAAGGGGTTGGAGGCCCTTGACCGCGATGCCGAGCACCTTGGCGTCGCCGTAGGAGACCAGCCATGGAACGTTCCGTACCTCCCGATCGACCCGATGGACGTCGGCCGCTCGTACGAGGCGGTGATTCGGGTGAACTCGCAGTCGGGCAAGGGCGGTGTCGCCTACATCCTGAAGTCCGAGCACAAGCTGGAGCTGCCGCGACGGCTGCAGATCGAGTTCAGCCGGGTGGTCCAGGGGCTGACCGACGAGGAGGGCGGCGAGATCTCCGGCGACGAGATTTGGTCGACCTTCGCGTCGGAGTACCTCGACCGTCGCACCCCGCTCGAGCTGAACTCCGTGCACACCTCGGCGGCGGCCGGTGAGCGGGACGCCCTCACGGTGAGTCTCTATGTCGACGGTGAGCACCACTCGCTGGCCGGCTCGGGCAACGGACCCATCGCTGCGTTCGTGGACGCGATCCGCCGGGTCGACTACGACGTACGCGTTCTCGACTACGCCGAGCACGCGCTCTCGTCGGGTGGCGATGCCTTGGCGGCGGCGTACGTCGAGTGCGCGGTCGGGGAGCAGGTGGTGTGGGGTGTCGGCTTGGACGCCAACATCGTGACCGCTTCGCTCAAGGCCGTGGTCTCCGCGGTCAACCGATCCGCGAGGTGAGCGGCCGCTGATTCGTGCCGGCGGGCTTCCGGTCCCTCGGCACCGGTGCGCCGCTTGGGTCAGCGCGCGGAGGTGCCGTTGGCGATGCAGGCTGTTCCGACTCGGCGGAACCCGACGCCTGCGTAGACCCGGGCAACGGCTTCGGACTGGGCGCTGCAGAACACGGTTCGGACTCCGTGACTGAGCGCGTCCTCCGACAGCACCCGACTCAGCTGGGCGCCGAAGCCCTGCCGCCGAAACGCCGGCAGAACCCCGACGCCGGTGATCTCGGCGATCCCGTCCAGTGGGGAGTAGCCTCCGCCTCCGACCGGGCCGAGCTGGGGGGCGCTCGCCGGGTAGACGGCGGCGACGGCGAACTCACCGGCGGCGATGCGCGCGCCCAGGTCCACGCTCACCGACGCGAACCGGGTGGTCGCGAGCGCGTCTCGCTCCACGATCCCCGGGTCGCCGGTGTCGGTCCCGGCGTGCGCGAAGCTCACCGAGACCGCAGCCTGCGAGAGGCGGATCTGCTCGCCTTCTTCGGCGGCCAGCATCCGCGCGGTGCCGATCGGTCCCCGCGGCTCCCCGTCGAGGACCATGAGGGGGCACAGTTCGACGGCCATCCCAGCCTCGCTGGCGATGTCGACGAGCCCGGGGGTGTTCTCATCGACCCACTCCAGTGTTTGTGGCACCTCCAGCTCTTGCTGGTGCTGCACGAGGCGGCGTACGTCATCGTTGGTGGCATGCCCGGTTTCACCTAAGCGTGGTCTCGCATAGTAGGGCCACCCGGACTGCGCCACGAACAGCGTGAAGGGCCCGACATCTTCGACCCGGGCGCGGCGGCGGGGCACGGCGTCGTAGTACCGCTCCAACCGAGCCAGCAGCCCCGCGTCCGGTCGAGATGGCTCGTTCATGAGAGCGACCATGCCACGCGGGGATCCTCGGGGCCACACCGGCCAGGGCCTGGCCGCCGATGCTCGGGCTGTGCCGGTTCGGCCTCATCGCCGCCCGCGCACAGGGGAAACTGGGACGTGGGTGGTCGGTTGTGGTGTGCCCATGAAGGCGACACGCCGGGTATATGAGTGCACATCGGCGTTGGGCAGGGAAGGGTGAACAGATGCCGAACAGCCGGGGCCCGACGTTGGTGTCCGAGCAGGTGAGCCAGTTCTACTTCGAGGGCGCGCGCTTGGAGTTCACCGAGTACGGCGCCGGCGACCGGCTCGTCGTGCTGCTCCACGGGCAGTTGATGCCGCGACGCATGCACGACCCGCTGGCCCGCCGGCTCGCGGGTCACGGGTACCGCGTGATCACTCTCGACCTGCTTGGGCACGGGCGCAGCGACCGGCCGAGTGACCCCAAGCGCTACTCGATGGTGGGCTTCGCACGTCAGGTGGTGGCGCTGCTTGACCACCTCGGGGTCGGCCAGGCTGTTGTCGGCGGCACGTCACTGGGGGCCAACGTAACGCTCGAGGTGGCCGACGCCCATGCCGACCGGCTGCTGGGGATGATCCTGGAGATGCCGGTCCTCGACAACGCCGTCGAGGCGGGCATCCTCGCGTTCGCGCCGTTGCTCTTCATCGGACGGGTGACGCCGTGGGCGGTGACCGCCGTCCGGGCCGTCACTCGGCGAGTGCCGCGCGGGCTGGTTCCGTTCTGGTGGGGGATCGCGCTCGACACCTTCGACCAGGAGGCGGGGCCGATGGCGGCCGCGGTGCACGGGATCTTCTTCGGTCGGATCGCCCCGCCGTCGCGGATCCGGCAGCAGATCGAGGTGCCGGCCATCGTGATCGGGCACCCGCACGACCCGATCCACCCTGCCGCCGATGCCGCGATGCTCGGCGGGGAGCTACCGAACGCCCGGTTTGTTGCGGCCGAGTCGATCGTCGAGTGGCGGTCGCGACCCGATCGCATCACCGGTGAGGTGCTCGACTTCCTGGGCCGGGTTGCGCCGATCGGGCGTGGGCAACGTCGTAGCAGCCCCCCGGCCAAGCCGGCTGCGCCTCGGCGCCGAGCCTGACGTAGCCTCCGCCCGAAGCCGCACCCTGCCCCCTTCCGGGCGGTCAGGGCGGTGATCGCGGCGGTTCGCGGTTCGGTCAGGCGGCAGCGTTCGGGTGGCGGGCACAATGGGGGCGTGAACCTGTACCGCGACGAGGCGGTGGTGTTGCGTACCCAGAAGCTGGGCGAGGCCGACCGCATCATCACGTTCCTGACACGGGGGAGTGGCCGTGTTCGCGCCGTAGCAAAAGGCGTACGCCGGACCACATCGAAGTTCGGCTCGCGCCTCGAGCCCTTCATGCACGTCGACGTTCAGTTCGCCCACGGGCGAACCCTCGACATCGTCACCCAGGTGGAGACGCTGACCCCGTTCGCCGGGGCGATCGGGGCCGACTACGCCCGCTACACCGCCGGAACCGCGATGCTCGAGACCGCTGAGCGGCTGGTCGCCGAGGAGATGGAGCCGGCCGTGCAGCAGTACCTCCTGCTCCTCGGCGCTCTGCGGGTGCTCGCCGAGGGCCAGCGCGACTCGTCGCTGGTCCTCGACTCCTTCCTCCTTCGCTCGCTGGCCGTCGCCGGCTATGCGCCCTCGTTCGACTCGTGCGCGCGGTGCGGTGCGCGGGGTCCCCATCGCAGCTTCAGCGCCGGTGCCGGCGGCATCTTGTGCGGGGACTGCCGCACTCCCGGGACGGCCAACCCGGCGCCGGAGTCGGTCACCCTGCTCGGCGCTTTGCTGTCCGGCGACTGGGCGACCGCCGAAGCGGTCGAGCCGCGGTTCCGGAAGCCGGCGAGCGGGATCGTCGCCGCCTACCTGCAGTGGCACCTCGAGCGCAACCTTCGATCTCTCGAGCACGTGGAGCGCTGATTGGGCCGAGCCTGGATCCACCGTTCTCCGCCTGTTGCGCGCCACCCTGTGGGCTGGCTCGCTGTGTTGCCGACGCTCGACAGACCGTCGGTCTGGCTTCGGGCCCACCTGGTGACGCCCACGACGCCCGCCAGCGGTGGATCCGGACTGAGCCGGGGCTGCCGCCTCGGCGTTGCCCGGGAGACGCTCGGTGCCTGCGGACTTCTGTGTCGAGCCAGGGTGTCTCGCCGCGACGACCGCGCCAGGTGACACAGTTGTCCCGTGACGCACGACGCCTACAGCGTGCCGCCCGACGTCCCGGCGGAGCTGGTACCGAAGCACGTTGCGATCATCATGGACGGGAACGGTCGGTGGGCCAGGCAGCGCGGGCTGCCCCGCACCGCGGGGCACGAGCAGGGCGAGGCGGCACTCCTCGACGTGGTGAAAGGCGGCATCGAAGCGGGCGTCAAGTGCATCTCGGCGTACGCGTTCTCGACCGAGAACTGGAAGCGCTCTCCGGACGAGGTCCGGTTCCTGATGGGGTTCAACCGGGATGTGATTCGCCGACGTCGCGACGAGATGCACGCGTTGGGTGTTCGGGTTCGCTGGGCCGGGCGGCGCCCCCGGCTCTGGAAGTCCGTGATCAAGGAGCTTGAGATCGCCGAGGAGCTCACCCGCCGCAACCGCACCCTGACGCTGACGATGTGCGTCAACTACGGGGGCAGGGCCGAGATCGCCGATGCGGCTCGAACGTTGGCCGAAGCCGTTGCGGCCGGCCGGATGAAGCCGAACAAGATCGACGAGCGGGCGTTCGCGGCGAGTCTGTACGTGCCCGACCTTCCCGACGTCGACATGGTGCTGCGCACGTCGGGCGAGCAACGGTTCAGCAACTACATGCTGTGGCAGGCGGCGTACGCGGAGATGGTGTTCATGAGCGTGTTGTGGCCCGACGTCAACCGTCGCACCCTCTACGAGGCCATCGACATCTACGCCCGGCGTGACCGCCGGTATGGGACGGCCTGACCGGGCTCGCGCCGCTTTCCCGCGCGCGGGACACGGGTCACCGAGCCGGCGGCTCGTTGCCGAGCGTTGCCTGTTGCCGGCCGGCGGATGACCCGGCCGCGGCGCAGGACCCGCAGGTCCCGAAGATCTCCAGGGTGTGCTCGATCTCAGCGAAACCGTGCTGGCGTGCAGTGCGGTTCGCCCACGACTCGACAGTCGGGCCCTCGATCTCGACCGTGCGACCACATGATCGGCAAACCAGGTGGTGATGGTGCCCGCCGCTGCACTGCCGGTAGACGGACTCGCCGTCCGCCGTACGCAGCATGTCGATCTCCCCTGCATCTGCGAGCGCCTGAAGGGTCCGGTAGACGGTGGTCAGGCCGACTTCGTCGCCGCGCTCACGCAGCAGCGCGTGGATGTCCTGGGCGCTTCGGAACACCTCGACCTCGCCAAGCGCAGCGACGACAGCCTTGCGCTGACGCGTGGGCCGCTCACCGATGGTCGCCATCGCTGCCTCCTTCAGTGCTCGTCATAGTGGTCGCCGTGCATGGCATGCCGATGGCCGTCATGGATGTAGTCGACATGGTCACCGTGCGGGACGGCCGAGTGCCCGCACTCGACACTGTGCACATGCCGGTGGTCTTCTGGAGCGACGGTGTGCGGCAAGGTCCCGTCGTCTTCGAACGGCTCGCGTATTCGCCGGCGGTAGCGGATCAGGCTGCCCACTGGCCAGGCGGCGATGAAGCCGGCGAGGGCGAGCAGCACGATGCTGGAGCCCGGTGCCACGTTGACGTAGAAGCTGAAGACCACGCCGCCGACCGATGCCGCAGCGCCGAGGATCATCGCCAACCCCATGGTGACTTTGAATCCTCGCGTCACCTGTTGTGAGGTGGCCACCGGCACCACCATCAGGGCGCTCACCATCAGCAGGCCGACCGTGCGCATCGCGACGGTCACGGTCACGGCCGCCATCACCGAGATCGCCAGGTTGTAGACCCGGACCCGGATCCCCATGACCTGGGCGAACTCCTCGTCCTGGCACACGGCGAAGAACTGCGGAGCGAAGCCGAGTGCGATGGCCATGACGCTCGCTGACAGGATCACCACCGTCCATACGTCTGCTGCCGACACCGTCGTGATCGAACCGAAGAGATAGTTCTCGAGGGTTTGTGCGCTGCCGCCGGCGAGGCCGGTGACGAGTACGCCCCCGGCAATGCCGCCGTAGAAGATCAACGCCAACGCAAGGTCGCCGCTCGTGCGCCCTCGCCCTCGGATCACCTCGATCAGGACGCCGCCGACGATACACACGATCACGGCGGTCCAGACGGGGGACTGACCGGTGAGCAGCCCGATCCCGACTCCGGTGACCGCGATGTGACCGATGCCGTCGCCCATCAGGGCCATCCGTCGCTGCACGAGGTAAGTCCCGACGGTGGGGGCGGAAAAGCCGGTGAAGACAGCGGCCAGCAGCGCCCGCACCATGAAGTCGTAGTCGAGGATGTTCATGACGACTGCCCCGTGTCGAATCCGCCCACGACGGGGACGTGATCGGTCGGATGGCGGGCGTGGTGGTGGTCGTGGGCATCCTGCGGCTCGCCGTCGGCGGTCGGCGGGCCGTCATAGACGATCCGGCCCTCGCGGATCACCACGGTGCGGTCGATGAGCTGGGCAAGCGGGCCGACCTCGTGCAGGACCAGCAGCACCGTCACACCGTCCTCCACGAGCGGGCGCAGTGTCGCGGCCAGGCCTATCTGGTTGTGCCGGTCGACTCCGGCGTTCGGCTCGTCGAGCACGAACAACTCGGGCTGGGCCGCCAGCGCACGGGCGATCAGGACACGCTGCTGTTGGCCGCCGGACAGCTGGCTCACCGCGTCGTTGCTCCTGTCGGTGAGCTCGACGGCGGCGATAGCGCTGCGAACGGCGTCGCGGTCGCCTGCTCGCAGCGGCACCAGCAGCCGGCGCTTGGCAAGGCGTCCGCATGAGACGACCTCAGTGACCGTAGCCGGAACCCCGGCGGCCGCCGTGGCGCGCTGGGGTACGTAGCCGACGCGGCCCCAGTCCCGGAAGCCCTCGAGGGGGGTACCGAAAAGCCGCACCTGCCCACTGCTCCACGGAGACAGGCCCATCAGCCCCCGGATCAGGGTCGACTTGCCGGAGCCGTTGCTGCCGAGGACCGCCACCACCTCGCCGCGCTTGACGGCCAGGTCGATGCTCCGCAGGATCGGGCGACCGCCCAGCGCAAGGTTGCCAGCGCGCACATCGACTACGTTGCTCATGTGCAGCCGTTCGCCTTCTGCAGCGCCACCAGGTTGAGGTGCATCAGGGACAGGTAGTTCTGCGACGAGTCCGCCGACGTCAGGCCCTCGATCGGGTCGAGGACGGCAGCCTTGATTCCGAGGTCCTGGGCGAGAGTCTGGGCATACTTCGCGCTACCGAGCACCTCGGAGAAGACCGTGGTGATGTGGTCCTGCTGGATCAGGTTCTGCAAGGCTGCGATGTGCTGGGGACTCGGCTCGACGTCCGGGCTCAGACCGGCGATCGGCACCATGGTGAGACCGTACTGCTCCGCCATGTAGCCGAAGGCCGCGTGGCTCGTCACAATCAGCCTGCGCTGGCAGTGCGCGAGGCCGCGCTTGTAGTCGGCGTTCAGCCCTTTGAGCTTGACGATCAGGGCGGCCGCGTTGCGCCGATAGTCGGCGCTGTGCTTGGGGTCCGCCTTGGCCAGGTCGACCGCGACCTTGTCGGTGACCGGGATGAGCAGCAGGGGGTCGAGCCAGATGTGCGGGTCGTCGACGATCGTTCCGATGCCGGACTTTCCGGGCGAGCCGGTGTCACGCAGAGGTACGACGGACGTGACGTCGAGCGTCTCCTTGGGAGGATTCTGCGTGACCGCACTGTCGACCGCAGGCTGAAAGCTCTTCTCATAGATGACGAGGTCGGCGGCGCTGATGTCGGCGACCTCCTGCGGAGTCAGCTCAAGGTCGTGTGGTTCGACCCCGATCCTGGTCAGGTTGGTGATCGTGCCGTGGGACCCGGCCACCTCTTGGGCCACGAACGCGTAGGGGTAGAAGGCCGCGATGACGTGCGGGTGCGGACCGGACTGCGCCGAAGGGTCGTTGCAGGCAGCGAGCAAGGGAGCCAACGCCACCATGGCGACGAGCGCCGCGATCCCCCGGGTCATGAAAACCATTATCAAATCAAATGGAAACCATTGTCAACAGGCAGGCCGTCTTGGGGAGTGGTCAGCGTGACGTGTAGTAGCGGCCGACGCCACATGCGAGGAGGAGCAGCAGCATCGCGACCCGCAGCACGCGGGGGCCAAAAGTGAGGACTGGCCAGGACAAGAACGCCAGCCAGCCCACGAAGACGAGGATGATCGCGATGGCCGGGAGCGCGAACGCCACGGGAGCCGCCAGGCCGACCAGCATGAGCAGCAGCATCAGCCCCGGTATCGCCA
The DNA here is from genome assembly GCA_050700615.1 of Nocardioidaceae bacterium. Lineage (GTDB taxonomy): Bacteria > Actinomycetota > Actinomycetes > Propionibacteriales > Nocardioidaceae > JBOHDU01. The sequence continues at coordinate 629 of JBOHDU010000134.1, read as the reverse complement.
GCGAGGGCAGCATCGACAGGGCGGCCACAACCGGCTTGCTGCGCGTGGCGATCGCAACCCGCAGCACCGAGTCCGAGGATGAGTTCGTCAGCGCGGCTGCCGCGCCGCGCCGGGCCGGGTCGCCGGACCGCCGTGAGTCGGGCCGCCCCGGTCTCGGCGCGGCCGATCCCTTCGCCGAGCGCTGTGGCTTACGAGTCACCCGTGCAGTCTAGGAGGTACGGCCCACGGCGATACCGAGGTGTGGTTACAAGGGAGCCGCCGGTGAGCTGGGAGAATGCCGGCATGTTCGTCATCTCGAGATTCCGGTACGGCGAGTCTGCTGTCGATGCTGCCGGGGGCGAGCTGGGTAGCTGCCTCGATCACCTCAGCCGCCAGCCCGGGTTCGTCGGGGGCAGCGTCGGCCGCGCGATCGACGACCCCAGCATGTGGACGCTTGAAACCCGCTGGGCCGGCGTAGGTCCGTACCGGCGCGCGCTGTCGTCGTACGACGTGAAGCTCCATGTGGTCCCCCTTCTGTCGCGCGCGCTGGACGAGCCGTCGGCGTACGAGGTCATCGTCGGTGAGGGTGCCGCCGAGCCAAACCGGGACGTCCCCAGGAACACCGATCACGATCGCTGACTCACCTGCAC
>JBOHDU010000133.1:0-7857 GCA_050700615.1 Nocardioidaceae bacterium | reverse complement strand
GTCGTTGACCGTCGACCAGCGCGGCTAGGTAAGGAGCAGGCTCGAAGCCGCCTGGCCCACCACATTCACCGGCATGGGTACAGGGTAGCGCAGCCGCCTCGCGGGCGGCGACGATACGAGTCGTGGGAGACGGCGCACCCTTCCGACAAGGTTCGCCGGTCCGCGGTCCCGAGGGTCCGGAGACGACGTGCGCGACACCTCGGCAGTTCCCCAAGGCGCGACGCAGGCGAGCGTCGCCGTGGCTATCCGGTCGCTGTCGCACCGTCAACAGCGGGGGTTTGCGGGGCGGTCGGGGCGGCACCAGTTGGCGATGTCTGGCTCGGCTGCGTCGTGGTGGGGCTGGACGTGGTAGGGCTCGTGGTCGTGGGGTTGGACGAGGTGGGGCTCGTGGTCGTGGGGTTGGACGAAGTCGGACTGGTGGTCGTGGGCGGCGTGCCCGTCGTCGGGTGACCAACCGTCGGCAGCGACTTCACCGGCTGCTGGTGCTGTGGCGCCTTGGCGGGGCTGCCAGACGACTGTCGCAGCAGCTCCCCCACCGTCGTGCCCCCGTGGGCGTCCGAACCGGTCCAGGCCGCCGCAGTGCGGCCGGTGATCAGCTCGGCGGCGGTCAGGACGCCTAGCCCGACAACCAGGGTCACGGCAGTCGTGGCCGCGACCGCTCGCCAAGGGATCGGCCGAGTCGGCTGCTGGGTTTGAGCCGAGTGGACGACCATCGTCTCGGGCTCGCTGACCGCCGGAACCACGCGGGTCACCTCGCGCGCCGGGGCCCCCCTCGGCCGAGGTGGCCGGACGGGAATCGTCTCGAGCAGAACCTTCCGGCTCCGCTCCAGCGAGTGGGAGTACAGCGCCGTGCCGACCGTTGCCACCACGCTGCCGACCGCAGCGCCGATGACGGTTCCCGCGACGCCGAGCCACGACGCCGCCACAGCTGCAGAGACGGCGGCAAGCGCACCACCGACGACCTTGACGCCACTGATCTCGAGTCTGGGTCGCGTTGGCGGTGGGATGTAAGCAGGAGTCACCTCGACCATCTGGTCTTCGACCGGGGTCTGGCTGCTGGGCATGGTTCCTCTCCGTGGGCGCCGCGGGGCCCGTTACAAGAACGTGGGATGCGTGCCGAAGTCAGCACACTTCAACGCTACGGGTGGAGCCTGAGAATCGGCTACGAGCGGGTCGATCTGAGACCGTGAGCCTGCCCACAGTCCCGTCGCGTCGGCTCGCGTTGGAACCTTGACGGGCACGCCCATCTCGCCTTAGCCTGTGGCATTCTACACGAGTAGATTCGAGTCTCAGTGGTTGCACGCAAGACGCCCCCGCGGGCTGCATCGCGGCAGACCCGGCTCCCGACGCGAAGCGACGTCGCAAGGCTGGCCGGCACTTCGACCGCCGTCGTGAGCTATGTCGTCAACGGCGGCCCCCGCCCGGTCAGCGACTCCACACGGGGCCGCGTGCTCCAGGCGATCAAGACGCTCGGCTACCGGCCCAACGCCGTCGCGAGATCGCTCCGGGCCCGACGCAGCTCGACGATCGGACTGATCGTCCCCGACCTCGCCAATCCGTTCTTCGGAGAGCTGGCCCGCTCTGTCGAAGTGGCCGGCTTCGACTGCGGCAACGCTCTGCTCGTGGGTAACTCGATGGGCGAGGAGGAGCGAGAGTACGAGTACGTCCGCACGTTCCTCGAGTACCGGATCGGTGGACTCATCGTCGCTCCGGTTGGTCAGGGCCGAGCCTCTCGCGCGCAGCTCAGGACCGCCGACGTGCCGGTCGTGGTGCTCGACCGCTTCGTTCCGGGGTTGCGGGTCGCGACCGTCGTACCCGACAACGTAGAAGGCGCGGCCGCGGCCACGGAGCATCTGCTCAGCCACGGCTACGACAACGTCGCGTGCGTCGCCGGCCCGGAGGGGCTGCCCGGCGCCGAGGAGCGGGTCCAGGGCTGGTCACGCGCCCTCGACGCGGCCGGGGTGCCGGCCAAGAAGCGCGTCGTCGTGCGGGCTGCGTTCGGGCGACGCGATGGCTACCGGGCGGCTCGCCTGCTGCTCGAGCGCAAGCGGCGGCCCCGAGCCATCTTCGTCGCCTCCGACGAGCAGGCGTTCGGCGTACTGCGTGCTGCCGCGCGCCACGGTGCTCGCGTTCCGCAGGATCTCGCCCTGGTCGGGTTCGACGGCCTCGACCACGGTGCCTACACCGTGCCGGGGCTGACGACGATGCAGCAGCCGATCGGTGCAGCCGGCCGACTGGCCGTGCAGACGTTGCTTGACGGGTCACAGTCGACCCGCAAGCGATCGTTGACCCGGCTGCCGGTGACGTTGCGTCGTCGCGGCTCCTGCGGCTGTGACGACAACTTCGACGAAGGTGGTGCCGATGAGTAGCCCGCGACTCGTCGTCGACGATGTGAGCTGCCGCTTCGACGGGACCCTAGCTCTCGACAACGTGAGCTTGACCTTGGATCGAGGCGAGTTCGCCTCGATCGTCGGCCCATCCGGATGCGGCAAGTCGACCTTGTTCAACATCGTCTCGGGGCTGATCCGACCCTCGTCGGGCCGGGTGTGGCTCGATGGCGACGAGGTGACCGGCGAGACCGGCCACGTCGGCTACATGCTGCAGAAGGATCTGCTGGTGCCCTGGCGCACCGTGATCGGCAACATTGTGCTGGGGGCCGCCCTGACCCGCGGGACCACCCGACAGGATCGGCAGGAGGCGGCCACCCTGGCCGCCCGCTACGGACTGGGTGACTTCCTCGACCACTACCCGCACGCCCTGTCCGGTGGGATGCGGCAGCGGGTGGCGCTGATGCGGACCCTGGCCCTCAAGGCCGACATCCTGCTCCTCGACGAGCCCTTCGGGGCATTGGACTCGCAGACACGTCTCGACATGCAGATGTGGCTGTTGGACGTGTGCCGGGACCTCAGCGCGACGATCCTGTTCGTCACTCACGACGTCGATGAAGCGATCTTCCTGTCGGACCGGGTGGCGGTGATGACCGGGCGACCGGGCGCGATCCGCGCCGAGCTCTCGATCAACCTGCCGCGGCCGCGGGGCATCGAGACGCTCACCTCGCCGGAGTTCACCGACCTCAAGCGCCGCGCGCTCGCTCTGCTCCACGGGTCGGCGCCCGCTGCCACCGGAGGCACGGCATGAGATACACCGGTCGAACCAGGCTGCTGATCGAGCGCGTCGGGCTGTCAGTTGCAGCGATCGCCTTGATCTTCGTCGTGTGGAACCTCGTGATCGTCGTCTTCAACCTGCAGACCTATGTGTTGCCCACCCCGCAAGCCTCCGTGTCGGCGATCTTGCACAACTGGTCAACGCTGGCGCCGCTGACCTGGCAGACCGTGAAAGAGACCGTCGAAGGATTCGTCCTGGGCGCGGTCGTCGGGTTCGTGCTGGCGGTGGCGATGTCGGCGTTCAAGCCGGTCCAACGCTTGATCTACCCCGCCCTGATCACGTCGCAGGCGGTCCCGATCGTCGCGATCGCCGCGCCTCTGGTGATCCTGTTGGGCTTTGGGGTGCTGCCCAAGCTGATCATCGTGGCGTGGATCGTCTTCTTCCCTGTGGTCGTCAACGTCCTGGACGGGCTCGCCCATATCGACGGCGACCTGGTGAACCTGTCCCGCGTCATGGGCGCAAGTCGCACCCGCGAGTTTGTGCACATCCGACTTCCCGCCACGTTGAGCCCGCTGTTCTCCGGCCTGAAGATCGGCGCCACCTACGCCGTGACCGGCGCCGTGATCGGCGAGTGGACAGCGTCGTCGCAACAGGGGCTCGGTACCTATCTGCTGAGCGCGAACTCGTCGCTCGACGTCACGGCCGTCTTCGGCGTCACGTTGCTGCTCACCGTGATCGGCGTCGTGTCGTTCCTGCTGGTCATGTGGGTGGAGTCGGTCGCGACGCCGTGGCGGACCAGGTCGACGGCACGGCGACGGCATCGAGTGCACCCGCTGGAAACCCGATCCGCCGACTCCGCCCTCAGCCCGGCCACCAAGGACCCGACGCTATGACCTCGAACGCTCGCCGGACCGTGCTAGACACCAGTACCGACAGACGGCGACCGGCACATTCCCACCAGTCCTCGCACCACCCGGCGCAGTGCCTCCCGGCACTGCGGTCGCTACCGTCAGCGCAGCTCAGAGAGGGGCACCGATCGTCATGACACGCTCATCCATCGGCAACCGGAACGTGGTCCTCCGCTTGCCTACCCGGTTGCTCGGGTTTGCAGCCGCCGCGCTTGTCGTCACCACCGCTCTGGTCGGCTGCTCCTCGTCGGACTCGTCGGGCAGCCCCAACACCATCCGGCTGGTCTACGACTGGCCGACCATCGACTTCGAAGCGGTGCCGATCGTGGTCGGGCAGAAGGAGGGCTTCTACGCCAAGCACCACGTCAACGTCGACCTGGTTCTCCCCCCCGACAACGCCACCACCGTGAAGATGCTGGCGGTCAACAAGGGCGACATCGGCTTCGACACCACCACCGACGTTGCGTTCGCCCGTGCCGCCGGCATCCCGATCACCTCGATCGCGAACTACTCCCAGTCGAACAACTGGGGGCTCGTCACTCCGCCGGGCAAGCCCGTCGACATGGCCGCGCTCAGCGGCAAGTCGATCGGGATATTCACCGACTCGTGGACCAAGGCGATGATGCCCTACGTGCTCAAGGCCGGCAACGTACAAGCCAGCCAGGTCAAGCAGGTGATCTTCCAGAACACCGACCTGACGGCGATGCTCGCCGGGAAGATCGACATCGCGACCAACACGATGAACTACGCCGTGGCGCAGATCCAATCGGCGACCGGCAAGAAACCAGCGACGATGCTGGCCACCAAGTTCGGCGCGCCCAACGTGCCGATCTGGGTCTACACCGCGACCGATGACTGGCTCAAGTCACACGCCACCCAGGCGAAGGCCTTCCTGGCGGCGACCAAGGAGGCGACGGCGTGGGCCATCGCGCACCCGCAGGCGGCCGTCAACGACTTCATCGCGGCGTATCCCAACAACGGGTCGTCGGCGAAGTACAACCTGGACGGCTGGCAGAACACGATTCCCTACCTCGGTGGTAGCGACGGGCTCCTCACCCAACGGCAGTCGCAGTGGACCCAGCTGATCGCCGCCCTGAAGGCCACCAACCAACTGTCCAAGTCGTTCCCATCCTCGACCTACTACACGAACAAGTACCTGAGCAACTGATCTCGTCGGCCGCGGCCTCCATCGCCGCCCCGGTGCCGTCATCCCGACGCCGGAGGCGGCGAAGTGAGGGACGCTCGGCTGCAGGCGAAAAGGAGGGTAGGGCGTGACTGAAACCGGCCGCCAACATCTGCTGGTCGTGGGCGGCGCCAACGTCGATCTGGTCGCCCACACGGCGAAACTGCCCCGCCCTGGCCAAACCGTCCTCGGTGACTCCTTCGCCGAGTCCAACGGGGGAAAGGGTGCCAACCAGGCGGTCGCCGCCGCTCGCTTGGGCATGAAGGTCGCACGGGCGGCTGCGGTCGGCGGCGACCGGTTCGGTACTGCGTTGCTCGACACCCTCCGGGTGGAGGGCGTCGACGTCGCCGACGTCCGGGTCACCGATCGCCCGACCGGCGTGGCCATCATCGTGGTCGACGACCAGGGCGAGAACACGATCGTGGTCACCCCAGGTGCGAACTCGACACTCGTGGTGGATCACGTCGATTTCACGGCGGCTGCCGCGGTGCTCTGCCAGCTCGAGATCCCGCTGCCGACGGTGCAGGCAGCGGCTGCTCGGACCACCGGGCTGTTCTGTCTGAACGCCTCACCGATGAGCCCGCTTCCGGGCAGCCTGCTGGCGCGCTGCGACCTGGTGATCGTCAACGAGTCGGAGTACGAAGAGGCCGACGGGGCGCTGGACTCATGCCCGCTCCTCGCGCTCACCCTGGGTGAGCGCGGAGCTGTGCTGCTGGAGCACGGGAGGGAGATTGCTCGGGCGGCGAGCCCGGACGTGACCGTCGTCGACGCGGTAGGTGCCGGCGATGCGTTCGCCGCCGCGCTTGTCGAAGGAATCCTGGGCGGGCGCGACAGACAGACGGCGCTTGAGCGTGCCTGCCGTGCCGGAGCACTCGCGGTGAGCCGCGAGGGTGCTGTGGCGTCTCTTCCTTACGTGAAGGAGTTGTAGCCATGACTGGGCCGAAGACGAGGGTTGTCATCGACACCGACCCTGGAATCGACGACGCGGCAGCCATCTTGCTGGCGCTGGGCAGCCCGGAGCTCGAGGTGCTCGGCCTGACGACGGTCGCGGGAAACGCGCCGCTGTCAGCGACCACACCGAACGCGCTCAAGATCCTCGACCTGGCGGGCAACGGCTCGGTGCCGGTCGCCGCCGGCGCAGACCGGGCCATGGTGACGTCGATCATCCGCGAGCGGGACGACTCCGTGCATGGACGTGACGGGCTCGGTGGGGCCCTGGCCGGAACAACATCTCGAAGGCCACTCGGCGTCCACGCCGTCGACTTCCTCAGCCAAGCCGCTGATCAGGCGCCGATCAGCGTGGTAGCCATTGCGCCGCTGACCAACATCGCGCTCACGCTCGCGCGCTACCCGGCGATGTCGGACCGGATCGAGCGGCTGTTCATCATGGGCGGGGCGAGACTCGAAGGCAACGTGACGCCAGCGGCCGAGTTCAACATCTGGGCCGATCCCGAGGCCGCGGCACGAGTCTTCGAGAGCGGCATTGCCGTGACGCTGGTCCCGCTCGACGTGACCCACGAGGCGATTCTGAGCCGACCCGAGCTCGACACGATGTCTGCGAGCGGTCCGATCGGGGCCACGCTCGCCCACATGCTCCAGTTCTACGAGCGGCAGCACGACAGCGACTACGGAGAGCACTTCTCGCCGATCCACGACGCGCTCGCCGTCTTGGCGCTCATCGACCAAGACGCCATGACGTACGTCGAAGCGCACGTCGCCGTTGAGTGCCGTGGAACGCTCAGTCGGGGTGCCACCCTGGTCAACACCTCGCGCAGACGCGACATCGAGCGCAATGCGAAGGTAGCCACCAGCCTCGACCGAGACCGGTTCGCGCGGCTGCTGCTGCAGAGGGTCACCGACCTTGATCAACGCCTCAAGGACGACGGACGGGACTGACGAGACCGTTGTGGGCTTCCTGCGGCGGCCGGCCGACTACCGTGAACCTTTGAACGGGTCTGGCTCCGGAAACGTGTGACGTGCAGTGAGCCGCCAGACGACGAGCCATGCGAGGGCGCGAGAAGATGCAGGTGACGCGGCGACATATGCAGATCGCCTTGGGTTTGCTGTGGATCCTCGACGGGGCGCTGCAGTTCCAACCGTTCATGTTCACCAGCGGCTTGTCCAACGGGGTGATCGCCCCGGCAGGTCAGGGCCAGCCGATCTACATCTCGAGCGGGGTCGGCTGGGCCGCCGACCTGATCTTGGCCCACCCGGTGGTCCTGGACGCATTGTTCGCCACGCTCCAGATCGCCATCGGCCTCGGGCTCCTGCTCCGGGCAACGGTCCGACCAGCGTTGGTCGCATCGATCTGCTGGGCGTTCGGCGTCTGGTACTTCGGCGAGGGCGCAGGCGGGATAGCGTCGGGGCACGCCGACATGCTCACCGGCGCGCCGGGAGCCGTTCTGCTGTATGCCGTGCTCGCTGCGGCAGCATGGCCGGCTCGCAATCCACCCGCCTCCACTTCAGCGACTGAGTCGGGTAGCGACGTTCCCGCCGCTTGGTGGCTGCCGTGGGCTTGGGCCCTGCTGTGGGTAGGTACCGCCGTTCTCGTCACCCTGCCCGGCCAGAATACGGCCGCCGACCTCGCCGCCGAGATCCGTGGGAACGCGGACGGCGCACCTGCGTGGCTGGCCCAGCTCGATCGAACGATCGCATCCGGGC
>JBOHDU010000132.1:0-2839 GCA_050700615.1 Nocardioidaceae bacterium | reverse complement strand
GCCGAGAGCTGGCCGCTGCCGTGGTCGGGGGACACGGACCACGCCTGGGCCTGCGTGTAGAAGGCGGTGGGGGTAGTCAAATGGTAGCGCCCGTACATGTTCGTCTCGACCCGGAACAGATCCTCCGGGTAGCGGAAGTGGGCGACGATCCCGGGAATGATCTTGTCGGCCTCGCTGACCGGGGTAAAAAGATCCGGGAACGCGCGCTCGTACACCTTGATGATCGGGTCGTCGGTGTTCATCACGAAGAAGTGCATGGAGCCGTCGTAGGCGCTCACCACGACCTTCACCGAGTTGCGAACGTAATTGAAGTTCGTGTCGAGCCCACTGTCCTGCGGGACCCGGTCGAGGTTCGCTTCCTGGGAGTAGGGGTAGTTGTCAGTGGTGGTGTAGGCGTCCACGACCCAGTACACCTGGCCGTTCAGGATCACGGCGTACGGGTCGGCGTCGTACTTGAGGAAGGGCGCGGCCTTGCGAACGCGTTGCTCGATGTTGCGCACGAACATGACCCGCGACGACGAGGTGATCTGCCCCGACAGGAGGAAGTTGGCGTCGCCGAAGCGCAACGCGAAGGCGGCTCGGCGGACGAGGCTTCCCGCCGGGACCCCTCCGCTTCCGGTGTAGTGGGTCGTCACCTGGGTGCCAGCCTTGTTCTCGTAGTCCAGTTCGGCGGTCTTGGAACCGGCGATCACGTACCCGCCCGTTGCCGATCCTTCGCCGAAGTAGATCTCCGAGCCGTTGGGGTCGAGCGCCGGCTGTCCGGTCGGCGGCAGGTCGGACAGGCTGAAGTCGGGGGTGCCGTCGGAGTTGACCCCGCCCTGGCTGATCGGGGCGAGGACCGCCCCGTACCCGTGGGTGTACTCGAGGTGCTGGTTGACGAACCCCGACGGGACGGAGTCGTTCAGTTCCCGCACCGACGCCACGGTCGCCGTCAGCTGCTCGTGGCCGGCGTCGTCCATGACGTAGCGGTCGAGGTCGAGGTTGTTGAACGTGTAGTACTGGCGAAGGGCCTGGTACTTGTCGAAGGTGTTCTTGAGGTTGACGGCCGGGTCGAGGAGCCGCACGTTGGCGAGCGTTTGCTTGTTCGCAGCCTGCTGGGGGCCGCCGCCCTGTATCTGCGAGGCGGACACGGTCTGGCTGTACTGGTACGACGAGTCCACCTGCACCTTGTCCAGCCCGTAGGCGGCGCGGGTGGCATCTATGTTGCGCTGTATGTACGGCGCCTCGCGGGTCAGTTCCGACGGGTTGACCCGCAGAGCCTGGTAGAGCGCGGGGTAGGCGACGCCGACGAGCAGGTACACCAGCACCCACAGGGCGACAGCGACAGCCGGCAGGGTCCATCCCTTCTGGCGAATGTTGTAGAGGAACAGGCCGGCCGCGATGACGGCGATGGCGATCAGGAGCGTTCGAGCCGGCTTGTCGGCATGCACGCTCGTCGCCGTCGCCCCGTTCACGACGTGCGAGCGCGACAGGACCAACTCGAGGCGCTGGAAGTAGTAGTCGACTGCCTTGATGAGCGCCAGCGCTCCCAGCAGCACGGAGAGGTGGGTCTTGACCGCCGCCGTCACGCGCCGCGGGGTTCCCTGCACGTGGATCCCGCCGTTGAGGTAGTGCGCGACTGCGGTGACGATCAGCACGACGACGAGGGCCTCGAACGCCCAACCGATAAGGAACTCGATGAACGGCAGTTCGAAGACGTAGAAGCCGATGTCCCGGTGGTACTCCGGGTCGGTGAGGCCGAAGCTGACGTGGTAACGGAGAAGGTCCCAGTTGTTCCACTCCCGGTTGGCGCCCACGCCGGCGAGCAACGCGAACACGATGGAAGTGACGATGCGCACCGTCCGGGCGTGCGGGGCGACGACCTCCCGGTAGCGGACCACGATCTCATCGGCTTCGCCCGGCACCACCGCTTCGGGCGAGACCCGGTCGGCTACGAGAAGGTTCCCGAACATCAACAGGAAGAAGATGGCGACGAACACCACGGCGAGCACGACCTTGGTCAGCAGCACACCCCGGAACACCGAGGTGAAGCCGACCGACTGGAACCACAGGTAGTCGGTCCAGAATCGCGCGAGCCCGCGCAGCGAGATGATGAGCAGGATCAGGACGACGATCGCGACGACGACGCCGATGCGGGTCCGCCGGGAGGCGCGCGGGAGCCGGCGCGGAAGGTCGGCGGGGGTACGCATGCGGCCGGCGAGCCTAATAGCGGGATATCAGGGCGCGGAAAGCACCCCGCAGCGGCACTTCTAGTTCGGCGCCGGCACGAGCAGGCAACGACACCCGGGGTGCGCCGGCGGGTGGGCCTGGCCAGTCGGGAACGCCTCGCCTTTCGGCAGCCCCCCGGCGAGGGCATCGTCGTCGCAGTCCGGGCACGGCCCGTCCGTGTCCTCCACTACCCAGCGCAGGGGCGTGCCGGCGGGAACTGCATGCCACGTGCCACGCGAGAACGAGGCCGACAGGACGTCGCCCGCGATCCTCTCTATCCGCTCGCTCTTCCACTCGCGGTACGCCGACCCGAGGGCCTCGACCAGGACCGCCTGCTCCTCTCCGACGTTGGCGCCAAGCGCCTTTTCGAGCCTGCGCCGCAACGCCTCGACGATGGTGCTCGCAGCCTCCTCTGCCAGGTCGATAACGGCCGGCGCGACCTCGTCCTGGCCCCGAGGGGTCTCCGTACCTACCTGCTCTGCGCCGAACGCGACGCCCGACGTCGCGGCCCGCTCGACGAGCGGCCGCGCGGCGCGTGTGTAGCGAGCCACCTGCTCCGTCCGATCGGGAAGCAGGCTGGCAGCAGTGGGCTCGCCGCGGAGACCTCGCAGGCGATCGAGGAGGTCGTTCT